>PUOW01000309.1 GCA_003552185.1 Spirochaetaceae bacterium | reverse complement strand
TGATCGCGCACACACGAGAACAACCGGTTCCGAGCAGCTCGTTTTGCACGATTATCAGGACCGCGCGCACACGGTGCGGTTTCGCGAGCTCGATCTCGGCAGCGCTGCGGGGCGCACACGTCTCGCAGCCGAGCGTTTCGATCTCATTACCGGCCACGCGATTATGGATCTACTGCCGCTGAAGCCGAGCGCCGAAGCGATGGCCCACGCTCTGGAGCCGGGCGGGCTGTTGTACGCAACGCTCACCTATAACGGCGCTACGACGGTGCTTCCCGGCTACCACGACCGAGGCTTTGAGGAAGCGGTGTTTGAGCTCTACGACGCTTCGATGGACGCGCGCGGCGGAGCGTACGGCGGCCGCCGCGCCGGAGCACGGCTGTTCGATGCGGTTGCAGCGGCCGGGTTTGCTCTCGAGGGCTTCGGCGCCTCCGACTGGCAGATCGTACCGGGCGCTCACGGCTACCTGCGCGGAGACGCCGTGGTTGCCGAGGCCTTGATCGCGATGATCCATCGGGAGTTGTCGGGAAGCCGCAGCCTCAAGCAGCGTGATCTCGACCGCTGGCGAGAAACGCGCCTTGCACAGATCGAGGCGTCCGAGCTCACGATCGTGGTCCACCACACCGATTTGCTCGCGCGCAAGCCGTAGTTCCTTCCCGAGATCGCCCGACGTAGCGGTGTACGCGCGCGAGGTAGGCTTCGAACTCTCGGGGCCGGCGAGCGGCGAGCACGCGTTCCTCGATCAGGATCCGCCGATGCATGTGCGCAAGGTAGATCGGAAACCCAATTATCACCGGCGCGGCCGGGAGGGCTATCAGAACCCCGGCCGCGGTGAGATGCAGGCTGAGCACGATCGGGTTTCGGCTGTAGGCAAACACCCCACCGGTCTCGAGCCCGCCCGCGCCGTCGGCACGCCGTCGGCGCAGCCGCAGCGTCGCCGCCAGCCCGAGGACGGTGCCGAACGCGATCGCCGCGATTGAAACCGCCGCCGCCGGGCGACTCCCGAACGCCGCGAGCTCGGTTGCGCCCGGCAGATACGCCAAGATCGGCGGGTAGAGCGCAAACGCCACGGGAACCCCGAACACCGTGAGGAGCGCCGCGTAGCCTATTATGCTGCAGAGCGCCGGTGACGGTTTTGCGCCGTCGCTTGGCGGGTGATCCGGTTTTGCGCGGCGTCGTTTCCACTCGGTGTAGGTTGAGGCCTCGCTCGGGATCGGTAGCGCAACGAGCTCGAACAGCACGACGAGGTAGGCCGTAGCGATCGTGAGACGCAGCGCGAGTTCGATGCTCATCTCTCGGCAAGCCTTGCGTATACGTCGCCGCTCTGTGCGTACGGCCACGAATCGGTGATCGTGCGAATGAGCTGCGCCGGTCCTACCCACTCGCTGAGCAGAAACTGCGTGCGCTCGCCGACCACCACGTTGTACTCGTAGCGCCCGAGCTCCTCGAGACGCGCGATGCACCGATCGGCCCGGCTGCGCGCTTCAGGGAGAAACTCGAACGAGAGCGCCGGAAGCGCCGAGGAAAGCCCTCGCAGAACCGCTTCCTCGCCGCCTTCCACATCGATCTTGACGAAGCGTGGATACCCATAGCGCTCGATGAGCTCGTCGAGTGTGGCGACCGGCACCGACAGGCTGCGATTCCAGTTGACCGCGGTGAACCCCTCTTCGCGTTCGACCTCCGAGATCCAGTCGGCCGTGAGCGTGCTGACGGTGGGGTGCGCGTCGCTGATCTGCAGGGTTCCCTCGCCGCGGTGCGCTGCGAGCGCCGCCTGGAGCACGGTGACCTCGCCCGCGGCGGGAGTGCGCGTGTCGGCGGTCGATCCCGCGCCCGGCATGGCGCCTGCGTGGGCTTCGCCCGGCGCTTGGAACAGCCGGCGGAGCAGGCGCGCGAACACCGGCTGCGGTTCAACCGCCACGGTGCGTACGCCGAGCCGACGCCAGGCGCGGACGCGATCGCCGAGATGTGCCCCGATATCGAACGCGAGATCGCCCTCACCGAGAAAAGCTCGGTAAAACGCGGCCCGTCGGCGTGCGCGTAGCGGCACCGCGTAGTACAGAAACAGCGACCGCAGCACCCCTTGCAGCGTCCGGCGCGCCTGCGAGCGGTACCAGGAGCGCAAATTACGGTACCAGCTCCAACCGAACGAGGCGAAAAGCAAGCCGAGGGCGGCTGCGTTCGCCTGCACCGGCGCATCGTGGTGCATGGCCGGCGGGAAGGTTGCGCCGATCAAGGTGATCACGATTGCAGCGCAGGCCGTCTTCGCAAACAGCGCACCTGCACGCGAACGCTCCTCCGGCGACTCCGGGATTACTCGGAGGGTCAAGAGATAGATATAGCGCAGCGCACCGGCCGGCAGTATCCATCGACCAAGCCCAACGTAGCGTTCCGCGATCACCGCGAGCAGCAGCACGAAGTAAGCGTCTATTTCTTCGTCCCAGATCTCCCCGAACCGTGTCACCCCCTCGGCGCGCGCCACGCGACCGTCGAAGAAATCGGTGAGCCCGGCGATCACCAGCAAGCCGAACACCAG
>PUOW01000443.1 GCA_003552185.1 Spirochaetaceae bacterium | reverse complement strand
AGAAGGCAAAGCATAAAGTGCTATTCATAACTCTCTTCTAATTATTTCCATATAAAGCGTGTTATTTCTTCTGAAGGTATAAGCACCCTCCGTCCCTTTTGTTCTGTTTTTAGTTTGCCATCTTTCACTAATAATTGTATAAGCCTAACACTTTCTCCCAAAGCATCTGCTGCCTCTTGAAACGTTAAATACTTTTTCTCTTTTTTAGCCACGATTTTTTCTCTCCCTTATGAGCTGAGTTCAATGTGTTTGTTTTTTTGAGTTTTTATCGATGGTCATCAACACATAACGGTATGTACGTAATCACTCCACCACCTCACCCACTCCCAAAAACTCTGGTTCTACCCGGCTATCACTACTTGATATCGCATCTCTTAACCATTTATATTATCAGATGACAAATAGTTTTTCAAAAACCTTACTGTATATTGATTGCAGGTTGACTTACATATGATCTAATAAAGGTGAAAACAGAGTTAATCAACTACTAAAAGAAGAGGGGAGATAAGAATGCTTGGACATCTCCGTATCAATAAAACATTACTGCTGATGGTGGCACTTCTGTTAGTATTCACCTTCGCTGCTATGGGTTGTGGTCAACCCGAAGACATGGAAGATCTAGAAGATCTCGAAAACGATATGGGCGATCCGGACGGAGGCACTGGTGGCGGGATGGATGACCCCGGTGCAGGCGGAGGAGGCAATACTGGATTTTAACTGTATAAAACTATAGCACACTCTCTCGGGCCCCCTCCCGCAGGGGGCTTTTTGCTGTGATACCGCTTCAACTGTACCAGAAGTACGGATATTGATTGTTTTTTACCACCAGTACGGTATAATGATAGTATGAAACCTGGCTTTGGAAGGAGGAATCAACATGCGTACGATCTCCATAAATATACCGGATTCTGTCCATGTTGATGAGTATGAGCTGAAGCTTATGCTGGCCGCCAAACTTTATGAACAAGGGAAGATTTCTCTGGGAGAAGGGGCCGAACTCGCAGGAGTTTCCAAAAGGTCTTTTATCGAGCTCTTATCCCGGTATAAGGTTTCGGTCTTTAATTACGATCCACAAGAAATAGAACAGGACTTCCAAAATGCATGAAGTTATACCCGATGCGAGCTCTCTGATCATTCTTGACAATATAGGGCGGATGGGAATACTAAAACAAGTGTATGGCAGACTAACCATTACTCCAGAGGTTGAAACGGAGTTCGGCCAAACCCTTCCCAGTTGGATCGCAGTGAAGAAGGTTGAGGACACCAAGTATATGCGGGCCCTGGAGGCTATAGTCGGCCGAGGTGAAGCGAGTATTATTGCCTTGGGCGCTGAGACTTCATCGGAACTTTTAATTTTAGATGACCAAAAAGCAAGAAAGCTGGCCGAAAAAATCGGGCTTAAGTATACTGGCACCGTAGGAGTTCTCCTTCGGGCTCGCGAAAAAGGGATTGTCAGGGATATGCATCAACTTCTTGCCGAACTCGAAGACCATGGTTTTAGACTTTCTGAGGGATTGAAAAGTAGACTCCTTACCTACGAAGACAAATCGAGAGATTAGTCCAGATATCTTACTCTAAACAGCCTTCCGGTTTGTTGGAAGGCTGTCTTTGGTATTCAGCCCAGCATGAGCGTAAACTATACGGTAACTCATCACCCTGGGGCATCAAACGTCAATCGAGATCCCTCAAATGAGGTATACCGGCAGTCTCACAGAATTATGAACCTCCAGATCATACACGAAGTTTTCCATGTACTCCGTGATACACAACCCCTCTTGCACCGTACCGGGATGACCCCGCTGTCGGTTATACTCTGTGTTATGGTTCGTTTCAACCTGACAGTTAAGTTCACTGTCCACCCTCAATCCTCCGTACCAGGACCGCCCGAAGACCTTTTCTCTCTTCCTCTACCTCACATTCAATAGCCACCCCTTCCTGGAGTTCCTCAAACTTCACTCCTTCTACGGCTGAACTGTGGAAAAACACATTCTCACCATCCTCTTCAAGGGTAATGAAACCGTAACCCTTATCTTCTATAATCCGTTTTACGGTCCCTTTATGAACCTCACCTGGTCCGGCTACGATAACCTCTACCTCCTCTAACCCTAGCTCCTGGGCCGCTACGTAGCGGGTATACCCATCGGTCAACAGCCAACCATCACCCTTCTTCTTCACCGTAACCGGTTTATCGAACCGACCATGTTCCTGATAATAGCGGATCCGGTCTGCCACTTTACCCTTATTGGGAGGGGTCTGTTTAAAGTCTCCGGGAATCTCAATATCATCAAGACTTAACCTGGAAGGTACCTCTTGGGCTGGGCTATCACCTTCTTCCCACAGATAGTACTTTATCGAATGTTTCGGTAAAAGAATCTCTCCATTCTCAATTTCAACATGCAGATTAAACTGCCCCAACTGTAATAACTTACATTCCAGTTCCTGCCCGTCATTGAGAACAACCGTGAAATATTTTTTCTTCCTGAGTATTGCTACCTCCAGTTGTGGTAGTGGTTTAGTAGTTTCCTTATTCGACATTT
>PUOW01000136.1 GCA_003552185.1 Spirochaetaceae bacterium | reverse complement strand
GGCTTCTCGATGCCGCTTCAGGCTTTCATGATCAACACCGATTTGCTGGACGAAGAAGACTACCCGCGCACCTGGGAGTCCTTGATCGACTCGAAGTACGAAGGCGAGCTGATTCTTGCGAACCCGGCGCTTTCGGGGTCGGCCTATGCACAGCTCTACATGATGCACGGTCTTTACGGCTTCGATTTCCTCGAGGAGATCGCGCGCCAGGCGGTGTTTGTGTCGAGCTCAACCGCGGTCCCTGAATCGGTGGCGCGCGGTGAGTACGCGATCGGGGTAACAGGTGAGGGCAACATTGCGCGCTACATCGAGGAAGGTGCCCCGGTCACCTATGTGTATCCCGAGGACGGTACCGGCCGTCGCTTCGACGCCTCCGGCATTATCGAGGGTGGGCCGAACCCGCGTGCGGCCGAGCTGTTTATGGACTTCATGACCTCCGAGGACGCGTATCAGATCATCCTCGAGACGCGCAACCGTCGCGTTGTGCATCCAGGGTTCCCGGGACCGGGGCCGCTCCCGGCGCTGGACGAGATCACGTTCTTCGCCTACGACGCCGAGGAAGCCGCGTCGATGCGCGACGACCTCACGAACCGCTTCTCGGACCTTATCGAGTAGTGCGTATCAACCGACCGGTATCCGCCGGGCGGGTTGGGGACGCCATGCTCTCCGATCCGCTCCGGCGCCGGCGGTAGCTGTGCGGCCGCCGTAGCCGCGTGTCCACACGAGTTTACACCAACACTGCGGAGGAGCAATGAGTCTGAGTATGACATACAAGGGTGTCGAGAAAGTGTTCGACCCCGAGGGCCGGAACCCGGTCCGCGCCTTAAACGGCATATCGTTTACCATTGAACCCGGCGAGCTGTTCTGCCTGCTCGGCCCGAGCGGGTGCGGAAAAACCACGCTGCTGCGCTGCACGGCCGGGCTCGAGTCCATAACCGGCGGGAAGATCTACTACGGCGACCGCGATGTAACGACGATTCCTCCGTTTCGCCGCAACATCGGGATGGTCTTTCAGAGCTTCGCGCTGTACCCACACATGAGCGTTTACGAGAACGTGGCCTACGGCATGCGCGTGCGCAAGGTGCCGGAAGACACCATCAAGACCAAAGTAACCGAGATCATGGATCTGGTGGGCCTGCCGGACGTGCTCAAGCGTAACCCGAGCCCCACCGCGCTCTCGGGCGGGCAGAAGCAACGCGTGGCGGTAGCGCGCGCGCTTGTGTACGACCCCGAAATACTGCTCCTCGACGAGCCGCTCGCAAACCTCGACGCAAAGCTGCGACGGCGCATGCGCGCCGAGATCCGCCGCATTCAAAAGGTTACCGGCATCACCACCATCTTCGTAACCCATGACCAAGAGGAGGCGATGGCGATCGGCGACCGCCTTGCGGTGCTGCGCGACGGCAATGTGGAGCAGCTCGGCTCATCGGGCGAGCTGTATCACGAGCCGCAGAATGCCTTCGTCGCAAACTTCATCGGCAAGATGAACTTCTTCCACGGCAACGTCGCATCGGCGGCCGGCTCCAGCGGTGAGTCCCCGGTGCGGATCGGCAACGAGATCGAGCTCCGCCCGAGCAGCAACCGCATCAAGCTCGAAGGCCCGCTCGTGCCCGGGCAGGATGTGCTTGTGGGTGCGCGGCCCGAGCACCTCTCGATCACCGGTGCGTCCGCAGCGGCGCGGGACGCCGGCGGCGGCATCACAGGGCGCGTGAACGTCATTCAGAATCTCGGGCAGATCACCCGCTACGAGGTGGTGGTGGACGACGCGTTTGCGGTCGACGCGCTCGAGGTAGATATGTACGCGCCGGTGGACGGAGTGGCCGAGGGCGATGAGGTTTCGGTGCAGATAGACGGTGAGAAGGCGCTGCTGTTTGCATCCGAAACCGTGGTGGACACGGTAGAAGAAGAGGAAGAGGTGAGCTGATGGCCGCCGACTCACGATCCACACAGACCGAGTCGCGAATCGAGCGTCTGCTGCAGAAAGACTGGACGCCGTATCTGATCTTTGCGCTCCCGCTGCTCTTTTTGGTGCTGTTTCTGTTTTGGCCGCTCGCCACCACGATTTTGCGCGCGCTCTCGGGCCCGGGCTTCGATATCGACCTCGGCAATCTCAGTCTCGAGAACTTCAACCGATTTGTTACCTCACCGCTCTACCAGCGCAGCCTGAGAAACTCGTTTGTGGTGAGTATCTCAGCGGTTGTGTTTGCGAGCCTTATCGGGCTGCCGATGGGCTACTGCGTGGCGCGCGTGAAGATGCCGTTTAAGAATCTGTTTCTCTCGATCGGCATACTGCCGATCATCATGCCGTCGTTCATCGGCGCGTTCTCGTGGGTGATTTTGCTCGGGCGGCAGGGCATTATTCGGCACTTTCTGAACCAGATCTTCATGCCGCTCGGCATCGTGATTCCGAGCATCTACGGCGTCTGGGGCATCATCTTCGCGATGTCGCTTACGTACTTTCCGTTTGTGTTTCTGCTGAGCTACGGTGCCTTCAGCGCCGCGAACCCCATGCTCGAGGAAGCGGCGATGATGATGGG
>PUOW01000283.1 GCA_003552185.1 Spirochaetaceae bacterium | reverse complement strand
TGAAAAGTATCCGCACCGTCCCGGCGGTGATCACGCTCAGCGACTCGGTTCAGCAATACTCGTAACCACGCCTCGGCTGCGCCGAGCACCGCCCGGCAAACACCGCCGCCCGGCAAACACCGTCGCCCGGCGAACACCGTCGCCCGGCGAACACCGCCGCCTGGCAAACACCGCCGCCTGGCAAACACCGCCGCCTGGCAAACACCGCCGCCCGGCGAACACCGTCGCCCGGCGAACACCGTCGCCCGGCGAACACCGTCGCCCGGCGAACAACACCCGGCAGACAACGCCTACAGAACTCGCGTCCGCCAAACACCGCCCGGCGAACGCCGCCCGGCACACGCCGTCGCCGCCCGGTGAACAATGCCCGCCAAACAATCCCCGGCAACCAACGCCTACAAAACTCGCCTCGGGCGGTTCAGCTTGCCCGTCGGGCGGTTAAGGCGGTATCTTCCGGCCTAAGATTTTTCGAAGGAGTACAGAATGGCGCAGATTACACTCAAAGGGAATCCCATACACACCGTGGGCGATCTCCCGGCCGTCGGTTCAACCGCACCCGATTTCATACTAACCGCTCGCGATCTCACCGATAGAACGCTCGCGGAGTTCGGCGATAAGAAGAAGGTCCTTAACATCACCCCGAGCCTCGACACCCGTGTGTGCGCCGCCAGCGCTAAACGCTTCGATACGGAGGCGGCGAAACTACCCGATACCGTCGTCATCAACGTAAGCTGCGACTTACCGTTTGCCCAGGCCCGGTTCTGCGACAACGAACAGATCGAGACGGTGATCACGCTTAGCCAACTCCGCAATCGCGAGTTCGGCAAGAACTACGGCGTGGAGATTACCGACGGCCCGATGGCCGGGTTGCTCGCGCGCGCCGTCGTAGTCCTCGATCGAGACAATCGCATCGTGTACACGGAACTCGTACCGGAAATTGGGCAGGAGCCCTCGTACGACGCCGCGCTCGAGGCGATTCAAAGCGCATAGCGCATGCCGGCCTCCCACCCCGGCCCCGACGCCGGCCCCGAGCAGCAGCGCTCCGCATCGTCCGGAAACCTGCATCAGCCCGGCCCCTCAAAGCCGGCGAACCCCAAGCCGGTGGGGTACAGGCCGGCGAACCCCAAGCCGGCGGTGGTTCTGGTAGAGCCGGAGATACCGCAGAACACAGGGAACATCGCGCGCACCTGCGCCGCAACCGGTTTTGAGCTGCACCTGGTAGGCAAGCTCGGATTCAGCATCTCGGATAAGCACCTGAAGCGCGCAGGGCTCGACTATTGGGACGCCGTTACCCTGGTGCGCCACGACTCACTGGACGCATTCCTGCAAGCCACCGCCGGCCGGCCGCGCTTCTTCTGCAGCACCCGTGGTTCGATGAGTTACAGCGCTTACGAGTACCCGCCCGACAGCATCTTCGTGTTCGGGCGGGAAACCGCCGGGCTTCCCCACGACCTTCTGGAACGCTACCGGAGTTCCGTGGTGCGTATTCCGATGCTCCCGGGCCGGCGCTCCTTGAATCTTTCGAACTCAGCGGCGATCATAGTGTATGAGGCGATGCGCCAATGGGGGTTTCCAGAATGCGAATAGTCTCCGAAGGGAGCACTGGAGGTACCGAATGCAACGAATCGGAATAATCGGCTTCGGAAACATGGGTTCGGCAATCGCTCGCGGACTGCGGGCTCAGCATCCGGGCCTCGAGCTCGGTATTCTCGAGCCAAACTCCGAAGCCCGACAAAGGGCGGAGAGTGAACTCGGTGCGATCTCGTACATCGACGCGCCGGATCGTTTCTTTCGCGACTGCGAGACAGTTGTACTCGCGATCAAGCCACAAGACCTCGACCCGATCGCCGATGAACTCCGCGCACACTCCACCGATGCGGCGCTGATTTCGGTTCTCGCGGGCACCCCGACCGAGCGGATCGCGGCGGCGTTCGACACGCAACGGGTTGCACGCTTCATGCCGAGCCTCGCTGCGAGTGTCGGCAAATCGCTCGTAGGCGTTGCATTTGCTGCAGCGGCCGACAAGTCCCTCCGCGAAACAGCCCTCACCGTCGCCGAGACGATCGGCCGACCGCTCGAGGTTCCGGAGCACCTGATGGCTGCAATCACCGGGGTATCCGGTTCGGGTCTGGCCTACGCATTTGCCTTTGCACACGCACTCGCAATGGGAGGCGTATCAACCGGACTGAAATATGACGACGCACTCGCCGCAGCGGTGATGGTGTTGGACGGAGCAGCAGAGGTTCTCCGCGCCACCGGCGAGCATCCGCTGGCGCTGGCAAGCAAGGTCTCATCCCCGGCCGGAACCACGATTAAGGGCCTGACGGCGCTTGAGCGCGGCGCCTTTACCGCCACGGTGATAGACGCAGTAGAACAAGCCGCCCACCGCGCAAACGAGCTCGAGAGAACTGCCCCGTAGCGTGTTGGCCTTGGCCGCTAGTTCCGCGGTTAAGCGAAGCACCATGAAAACAGAGGCGGTATTAGATAGGTAGAAGGAGGTGTGCAGCCATGAAGCACCCATCTACCGAACTCGTGCCCCACC
>PUOW01000245.1 GCA_003552185.1 Spirochaetaceae bacterium | reverse complement strand
TGGGTATGCGCTTATGATTACTGACTCGGTCGACCCTACCAGAGTCGGTGATGATTGACTAATTCATTCCTCGTCGACATCAAGTTCGAATTGTTCGTTCTCGCAGACTGAATTGAGTACGACGCTAGTGTTGGACTTTCGAATATCTACATCAGCCAATATCTCTTTGATTTGTGCGTTCATGTCTTCGCGCCGCTCGTTAGGAACGTCAAGGTTGACGGGTGCGGTACGCCGACCCTCCGTCTTTCAGATTACGGACTAACGCATCTTATTCTTTGGGGAGTCAATTGGCTGTCGTATAGTGGTGGTGTCGTACTATGTCGGTGTCCTCTTCGGCCTACTCGCTCACTACGTTCGCTCCTTGAGGCCGGAGGCTCCAGCTTGTAACTGCTGAATCAAGTAACATATACAGCAAAAATGTCGGTACAACACCTTTCCGTTTGTCTCGGTTGCCTGTCAAAAACACGGTAGATCAACCGTCGACCATGCTTATCATAGCTTAATTGATTGTTCAAGAACAGAGACGTTTTTGAGACGAGATAGTTCGTTGAGTACACTATTCAAATGTTCTGGGCCGCTGGCTTCAATCCCAACTGTTATCGGAATCTCATTCGGATGGTCAGAGGCTTTTCTGCGTGCTCGTTCAATGACATCGAGACTGGCACCAGCTGAATTAATACGTTCTACGACAACTGTAACAGCTTCCGGCCAGTTAGTGACTGATAGGCGGACATCGCCGTAGCGACCGAGTTCATACAGCCCTGTCTGAGTCAATTCAGCGTGTTCTGTGAGATTAACGTTTCCTCCAGAAATCACAATCCCGACGTTCTGATTACTGAGTTCGATAGTGGTGGTATCAGAAATACCGGCTGCAAGCGGTGCGGCCCCAGCAGCTTCAACAACGATATTTTCTCGTTCAGCCAAAAGCGTGACTGCAACGGATAGCTGGCGGTCGGTAACAGTAATAACGTCGTCGACGACTTTCCGCGCTGTCGCGAACGTTTTATCAAGCATCCTGGTATCGGCAATTCCCTCGGCGATAGTGTCGACCTCCTCAAGTTCGATTATCTCACCGCGATCAAGAGACGGTTTGGCGTGAGCTGCACCTTCAGGCTGCACGCCAATTACGCGGATGTCATTATCTCTTGACTTGAGAACAGTTCCAATTCCTGAAATAAGTCCGCCCCCACCAACCGCAACCAACACAGTATCTATATTCGGATACTGTTCGAGTAACTCAAGTCCGATTGTTCCCTGCCCTGCTATAATTTCTGTATCATTAAATGGGTGGACAAATACTTGGCCTGTTTCCTCAGCCAGCTCAACTGCATACTCGTATGACCGTTCGTAGATGTCACCTTCGACAATGACATCTGCACCATACTGCTCGGTCGCCTCAATTTTGGCGGCTGGAGTCACTTCTGGGACAATAATAGTAGTATCAATATCAAGGATCGATCCCGCAAGCGCAACACCTTGGGCATGATTGCCAGCGCTTGAAGTGATCACACCGGCTTGACGCTCTTCGTGGGTCAGTTGAGCCATCTTATTATAAGCACCTCGAATTTTAAACGAGCCAGTCCGCTGGAGCGTCTCAAGTTTTAATCCAACGGAGGCAGCACCACTCAACGCTGCAAAGGTTCGTGAGGTGTCTACTGGTGTGTGGTTGATGGTATCTTCAATACGAGCACGGGCCTGCTTGATATCTTCGAGCGAGACAAATGACTCACTCAAAGAACAATCCCCATTCGATATAGATTCTGAATTTTGACTTGAGTCTTCGCTCGTCATTCATTGGTTCTCCCAACAGGATGCTGGTGTTCGAGTTCTTGAATCGTTTCGACGAGAACGTCTACACCATGCTTGAGACTACGTTCGTCGATATCGAATGTCGGCGTGTGATGGCTTGTGGGATGGTCTGTGCCAACAATGAGATAGGTTGCAAGTCCACCAGCGTCCTTGACACGCTGCATGAGGAACGTTGCATCCTCACTGGCACCAAAATCAGCTGTCAAATCAACCGAATTGATACCATCGACCTCTGTTGCAATATCGGAGACGAGCTTTTGAAGTTCGGGGTTGCTGTCCGATCGCGGAGACTCGCTCACGATATCAACAGTCGCCTCACAATCGTGCATCCGGGCTGCTGATTGAATCGTTTGCTCTAATTCTGTTTTCATATATTCCATCAAATTAGTCGTTTCACCACGAGCTTCAGCTTCAAAATGAGCATGCTCAGCGATAATATTGCTCGTGCTACCAGCTTTTGCATAGCCTATATTCACACGGGTAGCCCCGTCACGGTGCCGGGGAATTGCGTATGCGTTCTGGATTGCTGTTGCCATCGCATGCATAGCGTTTTTTCCCTCATGGGGAGCCTTCCCTGCATGTGCTGAGGCACCCTGAATCGTTGCATCAATGTGGCACATGGCTAGTGGTTTTTCGATTCCACCAACTACGTTACCTGTAGGATGGCCGAGTCCGATGTGAACAGCAAGAAAATAGTCTAATGACTCAGCGAACTGGCTGCTTGCCATCGCACAACCACC
>PUOW01000374.1 GCA_003552185.1 Spirochaetaceae bacterium | reverse complement strand
AGAGATAAGAAATACTGGGATCGGGATGAGAGTATAACAGTTGAATTACAAGAAGGCGGCGAAGGAGAATTTGCAACTGTAGACCCTTCCGAATACAGAATACAGCATTGTGGAGGTAAAATACATTTCCACGAAGCGCAAGGAGCAACGGACGTTGTTCGTGTATCGGGTAATTATGTAACAGTAACCACAGTTGCAGAAGTCAATGACTATGGATATACGATTAACTGTGAAATAGTTGACACTTCTCATTTCAAGGAAGACACTGACCCGGACAAAGGATTTAGGGTTAGGACTGCTAACCTTGTTGATGCCTCAGGAACTTTAGCAGGATTTTACGTTATTGATAATTTACTTCAAGACTACCTGCTTGACAGCGACGTTGTAATACTGGAGTTTGATGTAGACACAGAGGCCGATGACTACGACGAAGGCCAGGATAAATACGGCGAATTGTTTGCTTGCTACGCTGTATTGGAAAGCAAAGAACTTTCTGCTGCCATAGAAGGAGCAGTCGGCCAATCGGTTAGCTGGCAAAGCGACGGAGACTTGTTGATTGAGCAAAAATCAGCAGCATAATGGAGGGATAGCATGAACGAAGGAGTTAAAAAAGAGCAGAACAGAACACCTGTTGAAAATATACGTGACGCTTTTCTTGGTGCTAAGGGAGAATTTAAGACCAAGAAAATCGAATGGCAGGGCCATGAAATAGAAATTAGAGAGCTTAATGCTAAGCAGCGGGGTAAGGTATATAAGAACGCTACTGTAACCAAGCAAAAGCGGGGCAGCGATGAGATTATACAAGAAATTGATAGTGGATACCTCAATGTTTGGGCTGTGATTTATTGCTGCTATAACCCAAAAACTAACACAAGGGTATTCCAGGAAACAGATTTCAACGCTTTGTCGAGTTTGCCTTGCTCCGTGCTTGACAAACTAGCAAAGCCAGCATTAGAACTGCTCGGTGAAGCTGAGGAAGAGGAAAAAAACTAGAAAGCGATCCTGATAGGCTCGGATTATACAGGCTTGCTGAGATGTTAGGGAAGTTTGTATATGAAGTAGAGCAAATACCAGCCTCCGAACTTACGGGCTGGATTGCCTATTCGAGGATCAAGGACAAGGAACATAAACAAAGACAGCAACAGCAACAAGGACAGGGCAAGACAATGGGTAGCTCGCAGACCACTTTTGGAAGGTGATCATTATGGCCAGTGTAGGAAGATTGACCGCAAACTTAATACTTAATACCAATAGATTTACCCAGCCACTCAGGACTGCACAAGCAGCTACACAAAGATTTCAACGTGCAACCCAGTCTATGCAAAGACACTTACAGTCAGTAGCCAGAGTGGGCAGGAATGCAGGGATAGCACTCGGAGCGCTTTCGGGTGCTATTGCTCTTTCTGCTTCCCGTGCTGCCTCTTATGCTAATGAAATCGATAAAATGGCCATCAAAACAGGTGTGGCCAGGGAGTCTATCCAGGAGATCAATTTTGCAATGGAACAGATGGGAGTCAATCAGTCCTCTGTAGAACGTGCTTTAGGGCGATTAAACCAGAGAATCGGCCGCGCTGCTGAGGGTAATGACAAATATAGAGAAGCACTACAGGCGGTTAATATCGACATGCAAGCAGTTGAATCGGGGGCCATTGGAACAGAAGAAGCTTTCATGACTGTTATTAATACTCTCTCTGAGTTAGAGGACTCTCAAAGACAATCTGCTATTGCCTCTGAACTTCTCGGAACTCGTATGGCAAGGGAACTTATGCCTGCTATCCAAGAAGGCGGGGAAGCAATGGACGAGTTAAGACAAAGAGCAAGAGAGTTAGGATTGGTCATGGGGGAAGATACGGTCAAAGAACTAACACAGTTTCATGATGAGATGTCTCAGACCAGACAGCAAATTTCTATGGCCTGGAGAATGTTAATGGCCGAATTTGTCCCGGCCCTGCAGGTAGTTAATGACTGGATAAGTCGCGCTGTGTCAGTATTTCAGGACATGGACAGCGAACAAAGACAGCAAATAGTCAGATGGACAGCTATTACAGGAGCAGTTCTTGGAGCAGTCGCAGCTTTTGGGTTGCTGGCCAAAGCGGGCGTTATTGTTCTTGGTGCTTTGAAAGTAGTCGCAGGATTAATCGGCCTTGTGTTATCTCCTATGTTCTTGAAAATAGCAGCACTGGCAGGAATTATCGCTTTATTTTATGCTGCCTGGGAGGAAAATTGGCTGGGGATACAAGATATCACAGAGACTGTAGGCAATAAAATATTAGATGCATGGCAAAAATTAGTAGACTGGTGGGATGAGTCAGACTTCAAAGTAAGGTTCGATAATTACTGGGAAAATATATATTCTGCCTGGATAGACGAAGAAGCTTCTTTTATACAGAAAGTAGAAGAATCAGTCCTGCTGACAGTTGGATTGGTTTTCGGGGAAGATTTTGAGGAAAGAGCAAGAGCATACTGGATTAATATTAAAGATTTATGGTCAGATGAAGAAGCGTCTTTTATAGAAAAAGTTCAGGAAACTATAACCTTAACTGTGGGGCTTTT
>PUOW01000343.1 GCA_003552185.1 Spirochaetaceae bacterium | reverse complement strand
CTCCAGAAAGAGCTGCACAAGGCCGGCGAGGCGGCCGAAAACCCTGAGCTCGGTGATGAGGAGCTTGAGGTGCGGTTCTGGCGTAAGATGCGAGCGCGGAAGGAGCGTCAATGGTTCTTGACGAAGCTCTCGTCCGAGTAATCGACGCCTTCGAACGAGCCGAGGTGGAGTATGCGCTCGCGGGCGGATTCGCGCTCGCGGTCTACTGCGAACCGCGGGCAACCTACGATATGGATCTTGTGGTTCTGAGCTCGATCGGTGCCGCGGAGCACGCGTTGCGCGAGCAGTTCGGATCGGTGTATCGCAATCTTGAAGTCATGCCGTATCGACTCGTGCGGGTGCACCGCTTTCTCCTCATCGAGGACGATAAGGAGTTCGTGCTTGACCTCCTTGAGCCGTGCTCGCTCGAGTTCGCCGAGATAGCTCGGGAGTCTCGCCGCAGTATCGCGTTTCACGAACGCCGTCTCAGCGTTATCGGACCGGAAGTCCTGTGGCTTCTCAAGAAGGCGTCTTCACGACCACAGGACGAGGTCGATGCCGCGATGCTCGAAGAACGCCTCGATGCATCGCTGCGTACGAGTCTCGCGGAGCAGTGGCTCGTTTAGTCTTTTACACGCTCTAGAAGCTCTCGCGCTCGTCGGCTCGGCTCGGACGGCAGCACGATCTGAACGCCGCCGTGGGTGGTGGACGACACCGGAACCGGAACGGTGAGTACCGGGAACCCGGACATGCTCGCGGTTACCGAGAGCTGCAGCGTCCGGCCTCGATACTCGGCGTCGATCTCATCTTGCAGCGGGGTCGGCATCGCCACCGCCGGGAGCGCGACAAACGCGTAGCGCTCGAGCAGTTGAGAGACCAACGCGCGCATCTTGCCGAGGGTCTGCTCGGCCTCTTTTCGTCGATCCGGACTCCAGTGCCGACCGCGGTCGATCAGCGCCCACACCACCGGGCTGTACTGCTCGCGGTAGCGGTCGAGCCGGTCTTTGTGCACCTCATAGGCTTCGCTCGAGCCGATTACGTTATACGCATCGGTTGCGGCCGGCAGGAGCTCATCGAGCGCTTCGGCCGCGGCGGGGTCGAATGTGGTGTCGAGGCGCTCCACCACTCGCTCCATAGCCTGCTGAAGCGGGGCCGGAATCGGAACGCGTTCGGGCAGGTACCACATACCGAGTGGAGACGCGTCGCTTGTCTGGCCGGTAACGCTTTCGGCAGGTTCGCGGTCGGCGTTCGGCTCCCACAGCTCAACGAGGCTCGCCTGCATGTCGTCGGCCGAGGGGGTGAACCAGCCCACGGTGTCGAACGAACGCGCAAGCGGGAACACGCCGTCTCGGGCCCAGCTGTCCACCCCGCGGCGAAAGCCGTAGACGCCGCAGTAGCTCGCCGGCACGCGCACCGAGCCGCCGGTATCGGTGCCGAACGCGAGCGGTACAATGCCTTTGCCGACCACCCAGGCCGAGCCGCTGCTCGACCCGCCGCTTATCCGCGCGGGGTCGTACGGACTGGGGCAGTCGCCGAAATGCGCGTTCTTGCCGTCGAGCCCGTAGGCAAACTCGTTCATATGCGCACGCCCGCAGTATACGCCGCCGGCCTTGAGCATGACCTTTTGCAGGTGCCCGTCCTGTTCAGCGGGCTTTTCGGCGGCGCCGGTGACGCGCGAGCTGCACCCGGTGAGCTCTCCGCGTACATCAAAGAGGTCTTTGAGCAGATACGGCACGCCGCGGAGCGCCCCGGCTGAGCCGGCTGCGGTCGCGGCCGCAAAACGCTCGATAAGCTCGGAACGGCTCGGGATGCTCACGATCGCCTTGCGGCGTTCATCGGCCGGTACGGCCTCGATGCGGCGGACAAACTCATCGGCGGCTTGTTCGGGGCTGTGCGACGCGAGATCGCGCCAGTAGGAAAAGCTGTTCTCGGATGTCATGGGTGTACTGTAGCCCGATTTCGCGCAACGCGCAAACATGAACGCGCAAGTGCCTGCACGCGGGCACCAACGCGCGTGGGCGCGTGGGCGCGTGGGGGCGTGGGCGCGTGGGGGCGTGGGCGTGTGGGCGTGTGGGCGTGTGCGCAGGCGGGCGCGTGGGCGCGCCGGGTTTTCGGGGCCGACGATCGAACGGTATACTTAGCGCGGAGGTGCCGGCATGAGGATGAACACGGTGCGGTGGGGAATCATAGGATGCGGCGACGTGACCGAGCACAAAAGCGGACCCGGTTTTCAAAAGGCCGACGGGGCCGAGTTGGTCGCGGTGATGCGGCGAAATCGGGAGCGCGCGGCCGACTACGCCGCACGGCACGGCGTTGCCAAATGGTACGACGACGCCGAGAGTTTGATTCGCGACCCCGAGGTAGACGCGGTCTATATCGCGACGCCTCCCGTCGACCATGTTGCCTATATCAAGCAGGTGGCCGAGGCCGGCAAACCGATCTACTGCGAAAAGCCGATGGCGATGAGTTACGCCGAGGGGCGTGAGGCGGTGGAGTTCTGCGCCGCGCGCAATGTGCCGCTCTTTGTGGCGTACTATCGCCGCGGCATCGAGAAATACCGTCGCGTCGCGGAGCTTCT
>PUOW01000253.1 GCA_003552185.1 Spirochaetaceae bacterium | reverse complement strand
CTCCTTTTTTATTCTTTGCTTGTTATTGCTTCATGCTTTGAACGTTGTTTAATGAATCCTGGCAGGTTTCAATTAAGATGTTCAACCTGTCCCGTTCTTTTGTCAGTTCTTCAATTCGGTTTTTCAGTTTGTCTTCCAGTTTGTCAAGGTTAACAATAAATCCTTTTTTTTCGTCCAGGGCAAACATACTGTCAGCCTCCCTTTTATTTTCTGACCTCGTCAGCATCAGCCTAACTGATGGACCGGGCTTGCGCCCGGTTTCGGTCTGTTATTCGGAACCAAACAATCTGACTATAACTCCCACCCTGACCAATTCTTCAACAAAGGTTTTGGGGCAGTCATATTTCAGGACTGAGCCGTCCCAGATTTCGCACCTTCGGGCAACCCCGGCCATGTATTCGATTTTGCTTTGTTCAAGTTCGTCGGCCAGGGCTTTAACTAATTTCTTATAAGATTTTGCTTTGTAGATATTGCCGTTTTCAAGTTGTGCAGTTATCATTTTGTTATCCTCCCTTTTGTTTTTAATCGGTCCAGACATCAGCAACATCTAACCCCTTTTCGGTCATCCGTTGCCAAACTTCTTGAGCGGTATTGCCCTTTGCAAATGTGTAGGTTTTAATTGTTTCGCCAAACTCATTAACTTTGTAGTAATCGACGCAAAATGTTTGTTCAGCCATTGTAGGCCCTCCTTATATAGTGTAGGCTTGAATTTGATAAAACTTGTCTTTTTGCTCGAGCTTTTCAACAAACTTGGCCCGGGCCTTTTCGGTCTTGAAAAACTTTTGCTTTTCTGTCAGCCTTTCGTCTTTTCCAGTAAACTCCAACCAGCTAACTCCGTATTCGTGATTCATTTTGAACCCTCCATTTTTTGTTTTGGTCTCATCAGCACCGGCCTAACCGGTGGACCGGGCTTGCGCCCGGTTTCGACCTTTAGCTTGCTCTTGCAAGTTGTTTCCGGCGCTTGTTGTAGAAATTTGTTACTGCTTGAATTTCCTCAGTTGCGCCTTTGAATTTCAGAGCGTAAATAACTTCTTTAAAGAGTTTCCAGTTATCGGCTCCGGCTTTGGTTTTGTAAACTTCGCCGTCAGTCGATTTGTTCAGCATAACTTGGCTGAATTTAATCCAGTTGATAATCTTGTCAGCTTCCATTGTTCCACTGTGGTGTCTGAATTCAATCGTGGTGTGAGAACGGAAGGACTGAAAGTTCAGTTTCAGGAAACGGGTTTCAAAGCAATCAACAAACTGGGAAACTGTGCTGGCTGCCATGACTTCGCTTTCGGTCGGTGCATGGTAACTGTTGACGCTTCTGCAATAAGTATTGTTCTGGCCCCTGCGGCTGTTCGGCATCATTTCGTCGATAGTTTTTTCAAAGCGACGGTAAAGGATATAAAGGTTTTTAAAGGCTGTTACGTCTAAATCAGCAGCGCCGTGGTGAACGTGCAATCCGCAGGTCCGGTTGACTGTTGCGCCGGCTTTTGAGAGTGCTTTGCAGATGGTCTTGATTTGTTCTAAGCCGTTATCACCTTTAAGAATCGGGCTTACAATTTCAAGGCCCTGGCCGTTGCCCCTGACTGAGGCGTCGGTTACGATTTTCCAGTGTCTCTTGGTTACGTGGTTATAGCTTTCGATTCTGACGTCCATACCCAATTCTGCGCATGCCCTCTGGACCTTGTGAGCGTTTCCAACAAATTCAATTTCAACTCCGAAAGTGCGCTTGCGGTCAAATCCCATTTCTTTAGTCATTTTTTTTATCTCCTTCATATTTTTTTGTGAGCTCTCAGAACTCAAAAAAGCCTTCAATCGGTTCGGATTAAAGGCTTTATCAATTCTGATGTTTTTCGGTCAACCTCAGCAGGTAATTACCTCTGCCTTATTAGCTTGCCAGGCTAATCAGTTTCGTTATATCGGGTGTCTCCCCGTTGCTTGTTTTATTTCCGGTCCCGGTTGCTTCCCCGTTCCTCTGTCGCTTGGCTTTCGGCGTATTCTGGTGAACCTGGCTCGGCTTTCGCCTCTCCCCGTGGGTCTCGGGTCTCGCTATTCTCCAGAACCTTTAGCTTTCCACCTTGCAGTCGGGCTTGAGTTCAGCTTGCGTTTCCGGTTTTCAATGAGCGTTTGTTTTTCTTACTATATATATTATAACACATTTCGTGGAATATGTGCTAAGATTCCACTAAGACTTTGCTAAGATTTTGCTAAGATTTTAATGAAACTTAAAATATTTCAGGGCCACAAAGCCTTATATGGCGGGGCCTTTTTGTAAATGTTAAGAAAATGTTAAGAAGATTTGCCTCAAAATTGCCTAAAATGAGCAAAAAAGGCCCTTTTTGAAAAATTTTTTTAGGGCCCGCGCAGATTTTCAGCTTTTTTTGCAGAATTGCCTAATATATGGTAAAACGCCACCATAAATCGACATAAACCGCTATTATATGTCAGTAAACTTGTTTTGTCAGGAATTTGGGCCGGTGGTCGCTATTTCCGGTCTAACTTCACCTTAAAAAGGGCAAAAAAAATAAGCCCCCGGGTTTGGGGGCTTAAGTAAAGGGGTGTTTGTGAAAAGG
>PUOW01000342.1 GCA_003552185.1 Spirochaetaceae bacterium | reverse complement strand
TCGCGCAGCATGGCAAAGAAACGGGTGAACCCCGGCGAGCTGAACCGTTCGGCGTACTCATCCAGGAACCGCATGAGGTCTCTCAAGTGCTCCACCAGCATCTGCAAAACCCGCACCGATGAGCTCAAAATTGAGGAAGGGTAGCGATCGAGAACGCTGACGTAGAACTTCCGTTCGCGGTTAAAGGTTGCCGCCACGATGCTATACAACTCACGGACCGCCGCTTCGTTCTCGATGCAATCGGCAAGGACCGCCTGCCGATACCGAATTGCGTCGCGGTCGGTTAGGCATTGCATCAGCGCGGCTTCTGCGGTCTCTTTCACGAACTCGTCGCCCGCGCCCATGGCTTCGCACAGCGTAGCAATCTCAAGATCCTCAAAGGTTTGCCGTTGCAATGAACTAAGCGAGGCTGCGTGATCGAAATCTTTGCCTTGATGCATCAGAAAGGGGTGCAGCATCCGTTCATCTCCTGGAAAGCCGGTGCTTTAGCGCCCGGTATGTCACGCGGTGCTGTTCGGCGACGGTGAGCGCGTAGGAGACCCCGTCCGGCGGACGTCGGACGATTCGATACGTGCGGCGCGACGGGTCGGCGCGGTCCACGAGGCCGACCATACTGACCGTGTGCTCGTTGAACTCCGCGAGCTCGTGAATGAAGGTCACCCAAACCGCGAAACACTTCAATTGCGATACGTGCCCCAGGATCTCGGCGCTGAGATGAAGCGCGTCCTCGGAGGTAGTGGAGCTAAACAGCTCGTTAAAGATTACCACGCTGTCGGGGCCGGCCGAACCGAGCAAGCGCCGCACGCGCAGAAGATCATCCATGAGCTTACCTCGTAGGTCCTCGATCGTTTCTTCGACCTCGAAATGAGTAAGCACACGATCGACAAGATGCACCTGAGCCTCGGTGCCGGGAACCGGGCAGCCCAGAGCCGCGAGGTAGAAGAGCTGGCCGATTTGACGCGCATAGGTTGTCTTTCCACCCTGATTCGGCCCGGATACCACCACGATTCGCTCTGCGCCTTCGGTCTCGAGACTGTTGGTCACCACGTCGTCTCGTTCTTCGAGCGGTTTTCCGGCGAGCGCAAGGTCGAAGCCGTTGCGCACGAAAACCGCTTCTCCGCGGTCGACGAACTTAGGCAAGCAAAACGACAACCCGGTTTCGCGAAATCGGTGCAGATACTCAACCACCGCCAGATAGAACTGAATGTCGCGATCGAACGCCGAGACGGTTTCGTCTACAAACTGCTCGTGGTGTTTCACGAACTCATCGAGCCTATCGAACACGGAGGCGAAAATACGGGAGACGCGTTCAAGGATGCGCGTCTCGACGTGGTTCATCTCTCGGTACTCGTTGAACTCGGCCAGATAGCTTCTCCCGCCTTCTGAGCGAAACTTGCGGAAGGTATGCTCGACCGCGGATGCGTAGTCGGGCTGCCCTTCCCACGGGTACACACTCACCGTTCGGCCCCGAATCTGTATGCAGTAAGTAATCTCGTCCAGTTTGCTCGAAATGCGTTGAACCTCGGACTCGAGCGCACGAAACGCCGCGCCGGCGAGATAGTCGTCGAGATAGCGAAGCACCCGGTTTAATGCTTCCGAAGCGGGTTCAGCGTGGTGTAGCTCTTGAGACAAGCGCCTCACCGCGCCGCAGTAGATCTTGGCCGCGTCTAAATGCCACCTGTGCTTTTGCAACCGGTACCTGAGCTCCGCGGCCTGTCGCAGCGCATGCCTCACCTTTCGCATACCGCTCTGAAACGTTTTCACCGAGTTGTACACCGCGTCGCTCGCGAGATCGGTGAACACTTCATGCCGGTACTGCAGATCGTGCGCTGAAGCAGGCGTGCAATAGAAGAAGACCGACAGCGCGTACTCATCGCGGCCTGCGGTGATCGAGTCGTGTATTTGGTCGAGGTATAGATCAGGGAAACATGACGGTTGCTCGGCTTGCTCGGCCTCGTACCGATCGGCCGGCTCTCGGAACAGCACGCTCAAAGCTATCATACGGTTTAGGCTCCTCACCACAGCCGTGTTGCCCTCTCGGGCCGCAGCACGGTACGCAGCACGGTCTGCAACACGGTCGGAGATCGCGATACGCAATCTGTCTTAGGAGCCATTAGCCCGAGTCGAGCAATTGAACGGGGAACCCCATCCCGCGACAGCCTAGCCTTTTGGGGTATTGTTGTCGATGCGCCGTGTTGCGTCAAGGCGCCCCGGAACCCGACGGAACCCGCCACATCGGGGTGGCGGAACCGGCGCCCAGAAGCCCGGCCGGCGCTCGATTGGTTGACGGCTTCGAACTGTTGACACCTTCGAAGCGGCCATGGTTCGATGCCCGAGATACCATGAACACCGCCAACCTTGTAGCACACATCGCTCACGAGCTCAGAAAGGCCGACGGCGCCGAACAAAACAAACCTACGTCCGGCGCATCCAATGCACAAGAGCGCCAGATCTCCGCGGTGCTCGCGCTGTTCGACGACGGTGCAACCGTGCCGTTTATCGCGCGTTACCGCAAGGAGCGCACCGGTGGACTCGACGAGGTTGCCATTCGCGCGATCGAGCACG
>PUOW01000076.1 GCA_003552185.1 Spirochaetaceae bacterium | reverse complement strand
TCGCGAGTTCGAGCGAGAGCGTGGTATCGGACTGCACGACATCGGTGTGTCGGTGGATGACTGGGTAGAGTTCCGAAGCGAGAGAGGCCGGGAGATGAGCGTGTACGATGCTGAACGAGCGGCGCGGGGTGAGGCCGCTCAGTCGGGCGTAAAGGAGGCCGGAGCCTCTGACGGCGGTTCTGGAGCCTCTGAGGGTGGTGAGGGTAGCGGGTGGTACGTCGAGGCCGTCTGTACGGTGCGTGACGGGGAGCCGGAGTACTCCGACCCAGCGAGCGGTGGGGTGTCACTGACGCCCATCGACGGCAGGCCGGGGCTGGACCCACCGAGGAGGGTAGACTGATGCGGCGAGTCTGGCAACTGCTGGCGGCGGTGTACGTGACGGTCGTGCTCGGTGGTCTCATCGTGACGACCGACCCGGCGGCGTGTCTCGCAGGAGTACCGAGCGCAGGCTGGCGCTCGGTGTACGAGTCCTGCCATGTCTCGACAAGTGCCGATGACGGAGCGGTGAGCGCCGACGTTCCAGAGGCCAGAGAGCGGCGCACAACACAACATGAGCTCGAACCACGCGCGGCAACAGATGCACAGGTATGCAAAAATCAGGCTGCACCGTGTAACGGGACGGCTTCAGGGATTGCAGCAGGAGAAGGACCTAGACGAGTTTGCTCGGCAAGTGGATGCTGCTCGCGATGACTTGGAGCAGCTGCTCGACGACTTGGACGAGGTGACGGCGTAGATGCGTTTCGAGGGTGTCCCTGAAAGGGGCGGTGCTAGGACCGAAGCCCCTACTGCCATGCAACAATGACAGCACGCGAGTCTACTCACGTCGACGGTGAGAACGTTACGGATGCAGCGCTTATTGAACCAAGCTTTGCGGCAGATGTGAAGGTTGAGCCTCAGTTGATTGATGGGGAGATTGAAGTGATGCGAGACGAGCACCTGGTGAGGCTCTGCCTCCGGTCAACGCAGTTGTCTGCAACGCTGTTCTTGACGACTGACGACGCTCGGGTGATGTCGAAGCAGTTGCGCGAGTACGCTCGGGAGTTGGAGAGATACGGTACTCCTGACTGACTGAGCGAGTAGATCTACTCTTGTGTTTTGTGTGGATTCGTCGATTCGAGGCTCTGGCGAGCTCCTCAAGACTCGAAACTGGTTGCTTGTTGAAGCTACCCGGTCGGTTCAAATAGCCAGCCAACCGCCCGGAATCCAGCACGTATTAAAAATTTATGCGCTCGTAGGGGTGGGTTGAATGGTTGGATTGTCTGAATCGGCTCACGTCTGGCGGTTTTGAGAATAGTCTCGTTCAACTGCTTGCTAATGCCGGTATTATCGTGGTAACTCGCCTTTCTTGGCGAGTTTCACGGCATCGTCCTGTTCGTACCTATCCGGCTCGATGGGGAACTCGGCGGAGTAATACTTGGGCGCTCGAAGGCCGTTGTCGATGACAGAACGCAGGACGGCGGCGCGGGTAGAGTCGTATTCCTCGGCTATGCGGTCGATACGGTCCAAGGTTCTCTCGGGCAGTTTCACGGTTGCAACTTGCATGGTACCAGTATCATGGTGAGAGACAGATTTAAGCCTTCTGCGCTATGAGAGGGTGGTAACAAGATACCAGCCGCTAAACGAAATGAGTCAATCCCCCGGTGAGGGGGGACGAGTTTACCGGTGTTGTCGCACCGGCACACAAACACAACACATCCGGCCTGAATGTGCTACCTGTCCCTTCTCACGCCGAGGACATAGGCGTTACGCTGAACGTTCTCGTTGCCGTCGTTGCGACCGTAATTACCGTGAATCCGGTTATCTGGTCGTGTCGTATCTCCGGTCCAATCAGCCGCCAGTAGGGAGCGAGCGCCGGAGCACTGCGAAGGCGCCCGTCGGAGAGCCGTGGGACCGGCTCGACGACCGAGCGACCGGGACGAGGGAGGCCCGACCGGGGCGACCGCCCTCTTTTGCGGTGGCGGTCGGCGGTGTGGTGGCGGGGTGGTTGCTGTGAGCGTCGAAACACCGGCGGACAGCCAGCCCGACCGTTGCGGTTCTCGGCTATCCAAGAACAACCGTCAAGAGGGTGCTGAGAGCCTGAGACCGGAGTTTCTGGAACCGAGCGATTTACCGGAGTCTGCTCTGCGTCCGGTGTCAGTGTCGCCCGGTACGAAGCTACGTGATGAGGCCGTGCTCGACCTTAGCGACGGTACTCAGGCCCGCCCGGTGTACCGGGTGCTGAACGAGTGGCGGCAGTGGTGCGCGGACTACCTCGGTATGCACATCGAGTACACTGGACCGGACGGGGAAACAGTTCGTACACAGCTTGAAAACAGCTACCAACCACGCTACGGCAAGCGGTATTACGCGAAGCTGAAGGACTTGGAACGGGGGATAGAACGGACGTACAACAATCTGACAACGGTGATGTTGACCTTCTCAGCGTCGTCTCTGAATGACAACGGGCAACCTCGGTGCCCGGCGGACCACATGAGGGAGATAGCTGAGGGGTGGGGTACCGCCCGGAAGCAGTTACACCACGTTCTGGACGGGTACGACTGGGAGTATGCCCGTATCTGGGAGCCGCAC
>PUOW01000356.1 GCA_003552185.1 Spirochaetaceae bacterium | reverse complement strand
GATCAGGGTTTCTAACACGGTATTCGGGTTTATTTGGGTTTATGGATTGCTTTCAGGCAGACCTCCAGCTCGTCGATCATCCTTTGTTGCGCAAAGTGGTGCAGCACGTGCTCCCGGGCCTGCTGCCCGGTGCGTTCGCGCAGCCGGTCGTCGTCGAGGTATTTAGCCACTGCGGCAGCTATGGCTTTCGGGTCTCTTGGTGGGATGAGCATGCCGACGCGTTTGTCGGGAATGAGCTCTTCGGCGCCGTCCACCTTGGTGATGATGGCCGGCTTGCCGTGGGCCATCGCCTCCATCGCGGCGTTGGGCATCCCTTCGTAGAGGGAGGGCAGCACGAAGAGGTCGCAGCCTTGCAGGAAGGGCGACACGTCCGGCACGAAGCCCTGGAGCAGCACCCGGTCGGCGACACCCAGGTTTCGGGCGTGCCGTTCGAGTTTGCGCCGCAACTTGCCCTCGCCGAGAACCACCAGCTGGGCGTCGGGGTGCGAGTCCCGGAGCAAGGCCATTGCGTCGAGCAGGTAGCAGAACCCTTTCTGGGCGGCCAGTCGACCGATGGAAAGGATGATCTGTCGCCCTGGAAACGTCTCCGCAAAGGGGTAGGGCGCGCTATTGTGGGGACGGGCAATGCCGTTGTATATCAGGTGGGTAAAGCCTTCGGGGAAGAAGCCTTTCCGCTGGTAAGTTTCTTTCGTCGATCGCGCGTTGGTAATGATGCCGTCGGCGAAGCGGTTGAGCAGCCACACGTGCTTGCATACGCTCGAGCGCAGGGGCAGGCCGTGTCGGGCCAGGACGACGGGCTTGCCGGCCAGGCGGGCTGCTAGTCCGCTCACACCGAGTTCCCGTTCCCGCGAGATGACCACGTCGATTTTCCATTTCTTGATGATGCGCGCGATTTTCCACACGTGGTAAGGGTTGATGTCGCTAACCACGTTCAGCCGCACGGTGTTGAGCCAGTGCGCCTCGGCCGTTTCCAGCAGCAGCGACCCCGGCCGTCCCCCTACCCACACGTGGTGCCCCTTGTCGCGCAGGCCACGGGCAGCCATCACGACCCACTTCTCGCCGCCGCCGAATTTGCGTTTGCCGATTGCGTGAACGAAGAGGATGTTCATAGTTAGATAATTTGCTAATTAAGGGGGGTGGTTGGGTTCAGGGGGGCTGTGGTGTGTTGGGTGATTTTGGGGTTTTGGGTTCTGCGTTCTGGGTTCAGCGTTCTGCGTGGCCTGAGGGTTTTGTGAGGATTGGGGGTGTGTGATGGATTACGTGGTAATGTTTTGGGTTCTGCGTTCTGCGTTTAGCGTTCTGTGTTCTGTGTTCTGTGTTCTGTGTTCTGTGTTTTGTGTTCTGTGTTCTGTGTTTTGCGTTTTGGGTTCTGCGTGGCCCGATGATATCAGTAGTCAGGGGACAGGGGGCCTGGCCTGTCCTGGGTTGTGTTAACTGCTGTAGGGCAGGTATTTTGCGTTTTTCCAGTTTACGATGTGGATGTTGTTTTTGTCGCGTTCCAGCTGTGTTTTATATATTGATCGATTCAAAGACAAAGTCTTCAAAATTTTCACGATGAATTACTTTTGTTTCTGACAGATATGTTTTGGTAAACGTTTTGGAAACCTTTGCTTTAGCCTTGGGGTTCCATTTAAACTCCCACGACAGGATTTCGCCACCACGCTCCTCAATGTAGTCGATCTCCTGCTTTTGCGTGGTTCGCCAAAAATATGATGATGCTGACATCTCATTATATTCAAGGCACTTTTTCCTTTCACTGATCAGAAAGTTCTCCCACAAGGCTCCTGTGTCCTGGCGAAGCGCCAGCGGGTTATAGTTTCCAATGATCGCATTACGTATTCCATTGTCATAAAAATAGATCTTCCTGCTGCTTTTGATCTCATTCCTGATATTTCTGCTAAATGGGTCCAGCCTGAATATGATAAATGCCTTTTCAAGAAGATCGATATAACTTCCAATAGTATCTTTGTTAACCCCCAGAAGATTCGACAATTCATTCAGCGACACTTTACCCCCCAATTGCAAGGCTAAGGCCTTCAGCAACCTTGGAAGCAGGTCTGGCTTGCGGATCGATGCCAAAGATAAAATATCCTTATAAAGATAACTTGATGTCAATTGCTTCAGCAGCGCTTCTTCATCTCCCGTGTTATTAACCACATCAGGATACATTCCATACACGATCCTTTGTTCAAGTTGCCTGTAGGCTGTAAGATAGCCAACGTGTTCCCTGATCTCTCCCCAACTCAGTGGAAACAGAAGGTATTCCCATTTTCTTCCGGTCAATGGCTCATTGATCTCATTGGCAAGTTCCAGGGCCGACGATCCGCTCACCAGCAACTGCCTGGGTGCAAGTTGATCGATAATTATTTTAAGGGTAAGACCTATGTTTTTGACACGCTGAGCTTCATCTACAAATATTACTTTGTGGTTTCCAATGATCTGTTTTAAATTTTCCAGGTTGGCATTCTCCAATCTCTCCTTTACAAGCATTTCATCGCAGTCCAGGAAAAGATAACTTCCCTTTTCTTCGGTAATTTTTTTCAGCAAGGTAGTCTTGCCTGTTTGCCTTG
>PUOW01000311.1 GCA_003552185.1 Spirochaetaceae bacterium | reverse complement strand
TGGGTCTTAGCTTTGGGACTTTGGGACTTTTTGACATTTAGACATTTAGACTTTTTGACTTTTAGACTTTTTGCAAAACCAATGAATCAGATAAAATCATACATCCTGTTTTTCCTCCTTTTTCTTCCCCTGGTTACCTTTGCCCTGGCGCAGGATGAGAACGGCACGAGCGTGAACATCAGCGCTTCTGCCACAGTGGTGGGCAATGGCATTGAGCTGGAGACCATCAGCGACATTGGCATTTTGCAGGCCAGTCAGCTGCAGGATGGAGATGAGGTGGTCATCAACCCGGTATTTGATCCTGAGGCGGGCATCATGCGCGCTTCCGGTCAGCCCAATGCCGAGATCCGGGTCAGCTATCTCTCTGAAATGGAGGTGGCACGCCGCGAAGGACCTGGCGTGATCTTCTTTGAATATGAGGTAAGCGGCTACCCTGGCGACAGGCAGCGGGAGTCGGAGTTGCTCGATCTGCTCGAAAGAGAAGTGCGCTTTAACGAAGATGGCGTCTTTTATTTCTGGATCGGCGGCACGATAGACCTCTCAGAAGCCCTGCCGGGGAATTATGACGGGGAGTTTACGATTGAGATCGAGTATATGTAAGTGGGTTTGAAGTTTGTGGTTTGAGGTTTGAGGTTGCCTGAGGTGTTTGTGATGCATATTGTTTATGCGACGTATTAATGGGTTAATGGGTTAAAGGGTTAAAGGGTTAAGGGGTTAATGGGTTAAAGGGTTAAGGGGTTAAGGGGTTAAGAGGTTATTGGGTTAAGATATTGAAGCTGCTGTGGTGGTAATGGCCGCTGTTGTTTTTGGCTGTCCCTGGGAAAGTGGGCAAACAAAAACTGCGTGTGATCCAAAAAAACAAACGAGACAATAAAAGAATGAAACAATCATTCACATATATTACAATCCACGCCATGATGCTTTTGGTGTTGCTGGTTCGCCCTGGTGGCGTGCTGGCGCAACAGGTGGATTTTGGGTTGTATGCGGAAGAGGGCATTACGCTCACGCCCCTCGTTCCCGACGAGCTGGATTTTGGCGATCGCATGAGCGGTGAGGGTGTGTTCAGCATCGACCTGCAGGAAGAAGAGGCCGTGGTGATTGAAATCGAAGGGGTCGCCTACCTGGACGTAACGGTTACTGTGACCCCGCCCACCAATAACTTCATCTTGCTGCAGGGAAATGAGGATTTTTTGGGCGATGAAAACCGCCGCATTCCCTTGACCGTCAAAATGGCCTATTATAACCAGGGACAGAAAAACATTGACATCCCCACGGCCAAACAGCAAGCAGTAGAAGTCTCTGGCCATATGGCCACTTTCCAGATCCGCCGCCGCCCCGGTGGTCCGCCAGGCCCTCCCCCCACACCACCGCACGCAGGATACACGCCTCCCACGGCAACAGCTTATTTGTTCCTATACGGAAACATCAACGTGGGGGCCGTCAATGCCGGACCGTATTCAGGCATCATTGACGTGCATGTGGAATATTCCGGATATTAATTAAGGTTAAGGTTGAGATTAAGGCTAAGAATGCCCGCGAGGTTTGCGAAAATATGGCTGGGGTATTGCTGCATATGAATGAACAAAATCAATAATTGCCAAGGCATGATCAAAACACAAAAAACCATGGCAAACCCGGACTTTTCGACATTTCGACCTTTAGACCTTTCGACCCTCCTCCCTCCTTTCGTCCTTTCATCATTTTGTCTTTTTGTCCTTTTGTCCTTTTGTCCTTTTGTCGTTCCCTCCTTTCGTCATTTTGTCCTTTTGTCTTTTTGTCCTTTTGTCCTTTTGTCCTTTTGTCATTCCATCCTTCCATCCTCTCGTCCTTCACTCAGTACATCCAGTTTACGCCTGTTGTTGCTTATCCCCCTTTTGATGATCGCCATCGGGGTGCGGCCGGCGAGCGCCCAGGTAATGCACCTGGAGATCCGGGTGGATCCTGAGTTTGGCCTGGCAGAGTTCAATGCGCCTGATCTGACAGCCCAGGCCTCCCCGGGCGAAGGTCTCGTGGAAACCGCTTATGACCAGGAAAATGCCGGGCAACTCACCTTGCACACAAGGGAGGTGGTTGACCTGAAGGTGACAATGACCGCTCCGGATGTCCTCGTACTTGACCAGGACAATCAAATCCCACTGGATCTTTGGATGGCCTATGCTTACGTGCCCAACCCTGGTCCATCAGACATCAATATCCTGGAGGAAAACTCGGTCGTCATCCGCACTCACCCCGGCAAAATGCTTGTCGACCATATGATTAGTCCACCGCCCCGTTTCGAGTCCTTTCTCTATTTCTTTGGGAACGTGGTTGTGGGAGATGTCTCCGAGGGAATCTATGAAGGAACGGTGCGTTTGCGGGTGGAATACCCTTAAGAAGGCAGTGAGGGAGAACAGTCCAAAGGTATACAAGGTCGGGGCGGCTGGTTAAATGCTATTCAGACAAATTATAGTCACGGATGAGGACTCTCGGAGAGATGTGCAGCCTTTTGGTGATGTTGCGGATCATCTCCACGGTGAGTTTTCTCTTTCTGTTCAGGATTTCCGACACCCGGTTTTTCCCTCCAAACGCTTCTGCAACGT
>PUOW01000089.1 GCA_003552185.1 Spirochaetaceae bacterium | reverse complement strand
GCCAATGCACCTCGTCTATGTACATGCGCCCGTTCTCGCGTCCGTTTTCGCCTGGGTGAAACTCGAACTCGAGCCGCGATACCTGTCGACTACCGCTGAGGCTGTCGACCCGCACGCTCGCTCCGTCGACTCTCGTAGCGCTCGACCCGGGCTCGGCGACGCGCACCGCTCGAGATCCGAGATCGATCTCGACGCGGCGCCACCCGCTGCGGTCTTCGACGAGCGCAAGCGGCCCCTCGAGCGGAAACTCGGCGGTGAGCCCTTTTGACTCGCCGTCGAGCATCGAAACCTTCAGCCTGTCGTCCGCGGTTCCGTGTCCGCTCGTTGCGGTGTCTTCGAGATTCAGGTAGAACACCAGATTCTCGTACTGGTCTATCGGCACCGGTGTGACGTAGTCGCGCAGTCGCCAGCCGCCATCGAGGTCGCTCCACTCAACGAGAAGAACCCGCTGTCCGTCACCGCTTTCGGGATGGAAGATCTCTCCGACCTCATCGAAGGCGCGGATCAGACGGGCGTTGCCCGACTCGGGGTCGCGAACCTCGCGAGCCGAAAGCTGGGGCTCCGGATCGTCGTTGTTGTGGCCGTTGAGGGGCTCCGCATCGAAGGTGGATCCCTGAAACGTGAAACGCGAAAACATGATTCGCCCGTCGATCGGTTCGGCGTTTGCGGCGTTGTCTCGGCGTACCACCAACACACGGATACCCCGAACCCGGCGCAGACGTTCGCGCTCCGAAGCCGAGAGTCGCACGGTCTCGTGCCGCCAGCGTTGTCCTCCCTCGCTCTGCCAGGTCTGACCCGGAAGCTCGGAGGCGATCGGCGTACTCGTGGAACCGTTTGAGTTCTGAGAACCAAAGAGCTTCTTGGTTACGATGAGCTCGGAGTTTTCGCGGTCGAGAATCTCGTTTCTGTTCGCATCTTCCGAGTTGATGAACTCGCTGTTGTGGATCCCACCGCCTGCGAAAAGCTCGATATCTCGATTTTGATCTTGGAACGGAAACGACGGGTTGCGACGGCTGCGTCCACGGTCGAGGTTGTTGTCGCCGTCGAGGTCCTCATCGAGCGCGCCGATCTGCAGGTAGACATCGAACTCGCCGTCGAGATCGTCGAGTGCTTCGGTTCGCCACCGAAACGTAAAGCCCGAAGTGCCGGAGAGGTCGAGGTCCTGCGCGTGTTCGGGGCGAATCTGGGCGCCTACCCATGTGTCGGCGTCGTCGCCGGCGCCTCCGGCGAGCTCAAAATCCATGACCATTACTTGACCGTCGATATTGTCGCGCTCGGCACGCGCATTGTACGGGCCGATGCGCGACCCGTCTTCGTAGGCGTACACCTGATCAGAAGGAACCGACCAATCGTAGTCCTGTAAGCTCGGGTTGCCGAACGCGTCGTAGCGGTTGTAATCGCGGAACAAGAGCTTGCCACGGTTTCCTTGCTCGAGTCCGCTCGGCGGCTCGTCGCCGGCGCCGTCGTTTAACGGCGGCGCGGACGGCACAATCGTGTGTTCGAGCACCGGAACACGAGTTTCTTTGTCCTCCATCCCGAGTAGGCGTAGGTATCCGGTGGTGTCGGGTACGCGAAACTCAACCGCTCCGTCGATATAGGCCTGCAGGTTCGCGGTGTCGTACGAGAGCGAGCCGGAGGTTGTGACGGTGCCGGGGTAGTCGTCCGGTTCGGTGGAGTAGCCGGCATCCACGAGGTTCCAACGCAGGCCAAGCGCGAGCTGCATCTCGAGCTCATCGGTAAACCGGATGACGTTGCCGCTTCCGAACACCAGCTCGCCGCCGAGCGCGTCGGGGCTGTAGGTGCGGTAGGTCACCTCGATGACGTCGTCTGGGCTCACCGGAAACGGGGTGGAGAGCCGCCCGGTGTCGTAGTCTATCGTGAACGAGCCGTCCTCGCGGCCGTTTCTGAGCACGCGAGCCGAGCCCGGAACCGCGTCGGATCCGATCGAGAGGTTGTTAACCGGCTGTAGGACGCGCAGCAGCAGCTCGATATCGGTGGCGCCGCGTTCGGTGGTGCGCCGCGGTCCGTAGATTCGCGGGTACTCGGGGTTGCTTGTGAGAAACGGAAAGCGGTTTTCGGCATCGCGGAGCTCGGCATCGGGGTTGATGATCGCGACCGCGTCGAGCTCGTCGGTGAGCGACACCTCGAGCCCGCCTCCAAGATCTATCTCGCTATACTTGCCGGGGCGCACGAACAGGCTCTCGATCTCGGTATCCTCGGTGACCTCGAGCCCCTCGAGCGCGTAGTGGCTGTGAAGCTCAAACGGGTTGAACGCGCCGGGGTCGTAGATGAGAAGCGCGTCGCGGCCTTCGATCGGCACTTCCAGATTGCGCAGATCGAGCCCGTAGTAGAGGTGATCGTCGTCGGTCGAGCTAAACTCGAACTGGAAGTCATCGGTGGCTGCAGGGTCAATGAACTCACGCGAGGTCGTCCGCCTCCTACCAATGAGCGCATCGGTCCCGTTGCCGGCTTGGCCCACGCCGTCGTAATACACCAGCACGCGCCCCGCGGCGGGTTCGCGGAGAAACACGTAGCCCTCGCTCTTGGAGTAGCGGGTTTCTTCGTCGAGGTCGGCTTCTCG
>PUOW01000419.1 GCA_003552185.1 Spirochaetaceae bacterium | reverse complement strand
CTGAAGGTGTTCTTGCGCACCGAGAGCACCACCGGCGCACTGTCGCGATGCATGATCTCGGCGAGCCGCGCAAGCTGCGCTTCAGCCTCGGCCTGCTCGGGGCTCAGAATCTCGTGATGATAGCCGAGCGCCGCTATGAGCCGTTCCTGAATGCGCCCCTGCTTTGCGTGCTGCGGCTCGTCGCTGTTTGTGCCGGAAGTGGCCTCCGGCTCGCCGCGCCAGCCCACAATCAGAAGCATCGGCACCGCGTATACCTCAGGGTCGGCGAGCGAGAGGAGCGGATTCACCGCATTGCCGAGCCCGGAGTTCTGCATGTACACCACCCCGGCGCGCCCGGTAGCCAGGTGATAACCCGCCGCCAGGGCCACCGCGCCGCCTTCGTTCGCGGCGATGACGTGGCGCTCGGGCGGCATCACCGCACTGATGCAGGCGCAGAGCTCCTTCAGGAGCGAGTCGGGCACCCCGGTGAAAAACGCAAAGCCGGCACGCTCCAGTGCGGCGGTAAACGCCTGTGGGTTCAGCATCGCGCGGCCATCGCTATCCTGCCTACCGAGCTCCCGCCTACCGGTGCGGGATCAGGCTGATAATGTCCTTGATCGGCATCATATTCTCGCGCGCCTCGTAGGCACGCCCGTTAGCTAAAATTCGCTTCGCGGTGTCCAGCATCGCCGGGTAGGCGCTTCGCAGAAGCTGATTGGCGTAGATCACGATCTTCACCCCGGCTGCGGCAAGCTCGTCTTCATACACGCTGTCGTAGGTGGAGGGAGCCGCCGCGAGCGGCTTGCCGTTTGCAAACGCGCGGTACTGAGCGCAGAACTCAAGGATCTCGTCCGGCTTCTCCTCCTTGGAGTGAATCATGATGCCGTCGGCACCCGCCTCCAGATAGGCGCGCGCGCGCGTTACCGCGTCTTCCATTCCGCACTTGAGAATCAGGCTCTCAACGCGCGCAATAATCATGACGTCTTCGGTAACCTGGTTGGCCTTGCCGGCGGCAATCTTGGCCGAGAAGGCCTCGATGCTGTCCTGCTGCTGGCGAACATCGGTGCCGAACAGCGAGTTCTGCTTGAGCCCGGTTTTGTCCTCGATGATGATCGCAGATACCCCGAGACGCTCGAGCGTGCGCACGGTGAACACAAAGTGCTCCGGCAGGCCGCCGTTGTCGCCGTCGAAGATCACCGGCTTAGTGGTGACCTCAAAGAGGTCGTTGATGTTTCCCATGCGCGCCGAGATATCCACCGCCTCTATGTCGGGCTTGCCCTTGGCGGTAGAGTCGGTGAGGCTGCTCGCCCACATACCGTCGAACTCGCGCCTTATGCCGTTCACCTCAACCGCGGTATGCTCGGCGATGAGTCCGGTGAGCCCATTGTGCGCCTCAACGATGCGCACAAGGTCTTTGGCGTGCAAAAGCCGCCTGAGGCGGGCGCGGCGGATATCCGGCGTGGTGCCCACCTCGCGCACCGCCTTGTTCAGTTGGGTGGAAGAGATGCCGCGCGTATAGGGGACCTCCACGAGCCGCCCGCCCCACTCGGCAAGCGTGTCGATCACTTGTTGCCGCGTTTCGCGCTGCACGCCCTCTTTCCAGTCGTCGCCGTGCACTACGAAATCCGGTCGCAGTGCCTTGAGGTTGGGGCGGTAGTCGAGCGTCTCCTGAGGCACCACCTTGGCTACGCCCTTGATCGCCGAGACGATCTCGCGGCGCTGCTCAAACTCCAGATACGGCAGCCGCTTGTAGCTTGCAATCGCGCGGTCGGTGAGCACCCCCACCGTCACCTCGCCGAGCTTCGCCGCCTCGCGGATGACGTTCAGGTGCCCGGTATGCACCAGGTCGGCACTCATCCCCACGTAGACCGTTTTCACCCGGCCGCCGGCTTCGCCGCGATCGCTCGGCTTGCATTGCTCGCTCACTTCATTCACTACTGTACTCGTGCAGATAAACTCGTGCGCCGCCCAGTGCGCCGCCCAGTGCGGCGCCCGCGGGCTCAGTACGGCCCGGTTCCTACCGCAAGCTCGGCGAGGTGCAGGTCCCACCAGGGGGCCGGTGGAGCCGAATGCTCCGCCGCCGGCTGAGGCGCCGCAGCGGGAGACTGCGGTGCCTGGTGCGCCGCGGGCCGGGGCGCAGTTGCTGCAGGCTCACCCGGTGCGGGAGCGTCTTCAGGCGCCGGCTCAAATGCATCGGTGCCCAACCGCTCGCTGCAGACGATCAGCTCGCTTCCTTCGGCCCGCAGGGGCTGTGCGCCTTTTGCCTTTGGGGGTTGCTCGGCACACGCACCCGCCGCCGACCGGCGCACGGCCTCCGGGCAGTAATCAACATGCCGGAACTCGAGGCCTTGTTGATGGGCGCACCACTGCACCAGAAACCCCAGATCGCTCTCACCCACCAGCACCACTCCGGTGACGCCGCGGCCGCCCGGGGGCGGCTCGGCTGCGCGGCGCAGCATGCTGCAGCACTGCTCACGGTAGCGCGTCAGATGCCGCACGGTACGCTTGAGATAGTGATAACTGCGGCGCGCGAGCTCGTCTCTTCCCTCGGAGGTCACCTGGTAGTCAATATTGCGACTGTTCACGCGGCGCATGCTGACAAGCTG
>PUOW01000306.1 GCA_003552185.1 Spirochaetaceae bacterium | reverse complement strand
CGTCAGCGCACCCGCACCGAGGTCAACCGATACGTCCGATCCATCGCCGAACACCACCCCACCGCTTCCCGGCTCAAGCCGCAGGTCCTCATCCTCGGAGCTGTAGTTGCCGATTACCTCGATCGCCCCTTCAAGCCCACCGTTGTCTCCGGTGATCACCGTAAGCGCGTACGGGGCCTCATTGGTACCTGTCAACGTAATGGTTCCGCTGTGCGTCTCAGAGCCCACCGTAAACGAGTCGGCGATGAAGTTCTCCCACGCACTGCTGTAGTACACATCGGCAACGCCGGTGTTCGTGTCACCGAACTCAACGCTCAAGGTCTCGGTGCGCGGGGTGAGGGTAACATCACCGGTTCCCGCGTTTATCGTGTTCCCACTCTCAAGCGTCAGCCGGTCAACGGTGAGCCGGATATCTCCGTTGAGTGCTCCTCCCCCGCTTGTATCAATATCCACCCCTACTGCAAGGTCTACCCCGCCGGCTGTGATCTCAAGCGCATCGGTCTCGGTAGCCCCCACCGTCACGTCAGCGCCAAAGCTCACACTCCCCTCGCCATCGGTGCTGATACTGAGGTCCTGCGCTCCGCTGATGCCGGCTTCGAATGCAAGATCGCCGTCGTTCGCCGTGGTCGCTATGTCTACCGCAGCGCTCTCAAGCACCACCGCCGCCTCGAAGGTTACACTTCGCGCCGCGCTCACCTCTATGCCCTGCAGCTCCACCTCACCGCCGAAGCGCGAGCCGGCGCCTTCGGTCTCATCACCGGCTGCAAGCGTTACGTCCGCTCTAAAGATCACATTCGGCTCGATATCAACCCCGCTTGCCGCGTCGACCGTGCTCTCAAACTCAACACCGGCCGCAGCGCCCAGTATCATCAGCGCCTCGCCGTTTCCGCTTCCCACAGGTGTATCGGAGCCGACCGCGTCGGCAAACACAATGCTTCCCTCGCCGGCTGCAAGCGTGAGATTATGCCCGCCGTCCAGCGTATCTTGGAAGGTAATCTCGCCCGCTGCATCATCACCGGTGCCTATTTCTACATCTCCAGTGAGCGTCACCGGCCGGTAGTACGTTACGCTACCACCGTCGGTTGTGACGTCGCCTGCTGTCTCAACAGCGCCGCTGCCTTCGGTCTCACCGAAGCGCACATCGCCGGTAGTGGTGCTTATTTCACCGCCTGCAAGCACCGATGTCAGTCCCGGGGTCTCGATTACCACATCTCCACTACCGCTCGATATCCCCTCAGTCAGCGTTACACTGCCGTCCGCTTCGGTTGTGAGCGTTACCGCCCCGTTGGTCGTGCTGATTCCTTCGGTTTCTCCCACCGTACCAACCGTGAACTCGTTCGCGTCGTTGTACTCAACCGCCGCCCCTTCACCAACGGTGGCGGCCGCAAGCGTGGTAATATCGTTCTCGGCCATCGTCAGCGTGTACGGGCCGTCGCCGGTCAACCGGAGCCCGCCGCTTATCACCTGACCGCTCTGCGTCACCCCGCCGGCAGCTCGCAGTGTGGTGTCGGCCGTCGTGCGAATTGCGGCATCCTCAATACCAAGCGCACCCAGATCAAAGCCGGCGGCGTCGCGGTAGCTGATATCACCGGCAGCGTCGGTGTCGTCATCCTGGTTTCGCGTTTCAAGCACTACGGTGTCGAAATCGTTCCCTTCGTGCTCAAGCGTTATACTCGCACCGTCGTCATCGCGCGTCTTGACATGCAGAGTCGCCCCGGTGAGCGGCCCCGACTGCGTTACTTCGCCCCCGGCGGTCACCTCGAGCTCCTCTGCGACCGCAAGCTCCGGCAACTCGAATCCGTGCGCAGTGGTTGATAGCCGTAGATACCGTAGCAGACGTTCGTCTCCAATCGGCCCGGTTATCGATATCTCTCCGTCTCCGGCATCAATCTCAAGCCCTTGCTCGTCGGCAGGATCCGGTTCAGGCGCTGTATTCACCGTCGAGGTGAGCTCAACGCTGCCGCCCTCGGTGAGCATTGTAGTGTCCGCATCAAGCTCAACCGCACCTTCAAGCCTCACCTGTCCGCCGGAGGTGCTGTGCGTCGCGGACGTCTTAATCAAATCCGCAGTGATGTTTTGTGCTCCGCTGGTGGCGACATCGGCGGCGAACCGCACCTCGCCCGCGTTCGTAACCTCGAGCGCCCCGAGCACTCCGTCAGCGGCTTCCCCTACTCCAGCCGCGAAACTCACATCCCCCGTGCCGGCCGCAAGCATCAACTCGTGCCCGTCGGAGGTCTCCTCACCGTCGCCGCTGCTGTCAACCGCCCCGCCGAAAGTGATGTTGCCACCGTCTACGCCGGTGCTCATCGTTGTGTCGGCAATTAAAACTACTCCGGTCGTGTCATCCCCAAGCGTTATGTCGTTACTTCCGGTGGTGATCTCGCCGCCCACACGCACCTCGCTCGGCGCGGTTGCGGTAAGCCCGCCGGTGAACTGGAACTCGTCCTGCTCATCCCCTCCAAGCGTCAGCATTCCAGTGTTGAGAAACTCGACCGCTTCGGTTACCGTTCCGCCGCCGAGCAGCAGAACGTCGTAAGTGCCGGCGAGTGGTGTTAAGGCCTGCGCGACAAGAGTATCACTGAACTCGATT
>PUOW01000262.1 GCA_003552185.1 Spirochaetaceae bacterium | reverse complement strand
CCCTGCATCGCTAACAGCACCCCGCTCCCATGCCGGGTCCGCACGGCGGGCCCGGATCAAATCCTCCTCCCGAGCCGGTGCTCGAGAGGATACCGACCGCGCCGAAGATCTGCGCGGTTTCTTTTGAACCGCACTCCGGGCACTCCGGCTCGATGCCGGCCGCCTTCTCGGCGACCGTGGCGATTACATCGAACGTCTGTTCGCATTCTTTACAGCGGTACTCGTAGGTCACCTCTCACGCTCCTTTCGCTATCGCCCTTAGCGGGCCGCTTCCGATTGGGACGCCGACGCGGCCGATGCAAACAACGCATCGGCGGCACGTTCGATCATCGAGAGACCGGTAATCTCGGTCTCGAACAGCGGCATTACCGTCACCGGCAGCTGAAAGCGCCGATTGATCTCGCCGAGGTACTTCTCCTGCATCGTCTTGCGGTTCTTGAAGTACTCGTTTGTGCAGTACTCGCTCTGCAACACCTGGTTGGCGACCACAAACTGCGTCTCGATTCCCGCCGCGCGTAGGTCCACCATCGCACGGTAGGCCTCGATCACCGGCGTCGACTCGGGGTACACCACAAACGCAAACGCGCTGCGCTCGGGGTCCTTCATCTGCGCGATGATGCGGTCGAAGCGTGCCTGCGTCTCGCTCTTGACGTCCGAGCCCTCGCCGGTGGTGGTGACCATCATCCCCACTTGGTCGGAGTAATCGAACGGCAACTCCAACAGGCGCAGCGTGTGCCCGGTGGGGGCGGTATCGAACACTACAATGTCGTACTCATCGCGCTCTACGTACCACATGAACTTATCAAACGCGGCCATCTCCTCGGTGCAGGGAGACTCAAGTTCCTCGCGTACCGCGACGAGCATATCCTGTGAGTACTTCTGCTTTGCGTCCTCGAGAATACGCGCCTTGTACTCCTCAACCGCCTTCTCTTGATCGATCATCACCGCATCGAGGTTCTCGGCCCCTGCAACCGGCGCGATCGAGTCGCCCACTCGCTGCTCGAGCACCTCGCCGATATGCGAGGCCGGGTCGGTGGTGAGAAGCAGCGTCTTGAACCCGAGCCGCCCGAGCGCGAACGCCGTGGCGCACGATACCGTGGTCTTGCCGACGCCGCCTTTGCCGGTAAAAAACACCGCCTTGGTTCTACCGGCAACCGGCCGGATTGAGTGCACAAGCGACTCGGAGTCCTGCTCAACGTACTCCGCCGCAAGCCCTTCCACCGAACGCTTCAGGCTGAACTGCGCCGGGGCCTCCCCGGCCTCCGAAAACAGATCATGGGCAACGTGCCTGAGCCCCTCGAGCCCCTTGATCTCTCCGTCGCGCTGATACATGCGCTTCACCGGTACGTTGAACCCGCTCTCGATGGTTTCAAGGTGGCGTTTCTGCATCTCATAGCGGCTCTGAAAGAACGGATGCTCGCACACATCTTCAGGAAGCACGCCGTTTACGATCAAGCGCGTGTTCTTGACGCCGATCTCAGCGAGCTCCGCCGAGGAGCGCTTCGTTTCGTAGATGGAAGTGGCTTCCGGCTGCAGCACAAAGGTGAACTCGGTGCGCCCGGGGTCCCCAAGCAGCCGAGTCGCCTCGTCGTACTTCACTTTGTTCTCTTGAATCGAGGCTACCGGGCCGATGCAGGTATTGCCGCTTCCCTGCGCGCTTTCCTCGATATGCTTGCTCCAGTCGACCGGAAGCTCGAGCAATCGCAGCGTATGCCCGGTCGGCGCGGTGTCGAAGATCACCAGATCGTAGCCGCCGCTGTCGCGCCCGTTAGCTCCGTCCTGTCCGTCGGCGGTCATAAAGTCGACGAATCGATCGAACGACGCGATCTCGGTGGTACACGGCGAGTTGAACTGCTCCTCCATTACCTTGATCACGCTTTCCGGCATCACCGCGCGCATCGGAGCAAGGATGCGCTCGCGATACTCCTCGGTTGCAGTGTCGGGGTCTATCTCCATCCCCCAGAGATTCTCAACACCCAGCGGGCGAATGCTGTGACCGATCTCGGTCTCGAATACGTCTGAGAGATTTGAGGCGGGGTCGGTTGTGACGATGAGCGTGCGCTTCCCCTGCTCGGCGCTGTGCACCGCGGTTGCGCAGGCCATCGTGGTTTTCCCGACACCGCCCTTACCCGAAAAGAACATGTATTGTGTTTGGCTCACGAAGCTACTCCTGTGTTGTTTGCGTTGTGTGGTGTGTCTCGCCGGCGCCGTTAGGGCGTCGCTGTTTCGGGTGACGCAGCGTAGCTCGCAAGCTCCTCGAAGGTTGGGAACTCACGCTGCTTCATCACTGTTCCGTTCACCACCGTCACCGGCAGCACATCGGTGCCCTGCTCCTGCAGCAGCGCCAATACCGCGGGGTTCTCCATGAACTTCTGCCCCTGCTGCTGCAACAGGTAGCGCTGCACCTCGATGCCGTGCTCGTTCTTGAGCTTCAGCACCGCCTCGTTGATATCCAGCAGCGCCGGGTCTATTGCCGGGCCACACAGGCCACCCGGGCAGCACATTGGTGGGTCGAATATCTCTATTTGAACCTTGTTGTCGGTATTGCTCATATCTGCTCTCCTTACATGCGGCATTCTGCATGCAATGTATGCGCTT
>PUOW01000323.1 GCA_003552185.1 Spirochaetaceae bacterium | reverse complement strand
TCCTGATAGCCGGCGCCGCGATGCTGTTCGCGGTTGTGGTGGCGCAGCGTATCGGCTCTACACTGCTTGTCCCGCTTGAGCGAGCGCGCGGTACGGCCGCCGATGAGCCCGGTTCGATGCACGAACACCACGGTTTCTCGGCGGTGCGCGCGATCATCGCAAAGCGCTATTCGCTGATCGTGTTCGGGTACCAGTTCGCCGGCTCGGCAACTTCGCTGCTGGTTCAGTACCTCGTGTACTCCGAGGCACAGCAGTTCTTTGCGACACAGACCGAGCTTAGTCAGTTCATCGGGCTGGTGAAGTCCGGCACCACCGGTTTGGGGTTTTTGTTTCTCACATTTGTTGCCGGCAGAGTGCTGGTTAAGTTCGGCATGCCGGTAGGCGTGGCGGGGAGCCCTCTCAGCGTCGGGGCGGTGCTGATAGCGGCCCTGGTTGCGGGCATACTCGACGACGGAAGCGGTCGGGCGTTCTTCGTGTTGATTGTTGTCTCACAGTTCATCGACTACACGCTATACTCCGGCTTCACCAAGACATCGGTACAGAGCGCGTTCCAGCCGCTGCCGGCACATGAGCGCGAAGCGGTTCACACCTTCGCGCAAGGTATCGGCATTCCATTGAGTTACGGAGCGACCGGGCTGCTGCTAATGGGCTTTGCACGCATCCCGGGGTTCGCCACCGCGCACGCGGTGTACCTTACTCTCGCGGTAGCCGCGGTCTCGGGCGTACTCGGCCGGCTGCTCTACCGCGGTTACCGCAGCGAACTGCGCCACTCACTCAGCCGGCGACATATCGATGCCGTTCAGTTCTCTATAGAAGACGCCTCCACTCTTGAGGTCGTCGAGTCGTTGTTGGAGTCCGACGATACAAACAAGATACGAACCGGGCTCGAGCTCTTACAAGAAGCCGGGCACCCAAGCTACGAGCACAGGCTCGAGCAGCTTACCGACCACCCGAGCCCCGAGGTGCGCCGCGACGTGTACGAACGTATCGAGGCTCGCGCGCCCGACTGGGCGCGGCCCGTATTGATTAAGGCGGCCGACACGGATCCGAACGACTCGGCGCGCGCCGGCGCGGTCTGCGCGCTCTGCGCGGTGCTCGACGACCCCACTCCCACCGTAGGGCGACATCTCGCTGAGCCCGCCCCAACGGTGCGCGCGGCAGCCGTGACCGGGTTGTTTCTGTACGGAGGCATAAACGGGGTTTTGCAGGCCGGCGAGGTGTTTAACCGTCTCGTGATCTCTCCGGAAGCCGAGGAGCGGGCCGACGCGGCCGAGATTCTGGCTCGCGTCGGGATACGTAACTTCTACCATCCGCTGCACAACTTGCTCGCGGACTCCGACCTGCAGGTGATAACGGCTGCGTTGCGCGCGGCGCGCAGCATCGCTCACCCGGCGTTGATCGAGGACATCCTCCCGTGGATTGACCCCGCCGCAACACGCGCCGAGGCGCTCGCCGCTTTGAGCGCCCTCGGTTCGGACTTAACGCCGCTCGTGGAGCGCTGTCTCGACGGGAGTTCCGGACTGTCGCGCTCAACCGTGCTTCGGGTAATCCGCGCCGCGTCACGGGCGCGAAGCGACGCGGTGGGGCGCGCGCTCGAGGGCGCGCTCGAGCATCCCGATCGAGAGGTTGCGTTCGCGGTATACTCCGCTCTGAGCCGGCGCGACTACAGAGCCGGCAACGAAACCCGCTCGATCGTCGAGCGTTTGGTGCATAACTACACTCAGAGGGCTGCACGAGCGGTTTTGGCAATTCACGAGCTCGATCGAGACCGGCGACTCGCCGCGCTCATCTCGGCACTAGAGGATCTGTACAACCAAGACCTTGAGGCGATATTCCTGCTCCTTACCTACCTGCACGACCCCGACGAGATCATGGGAATGCGTCGGAAGATCATGCAGGGCGACGCCAAACAGCGTGCACTAGGGCTGGAGCTGCTCGAGGTGGAACTCACGGGGCAGCTGAAGCAGCGGGTTCTCGCGGTGGCTGAGCACCCCGAGAACCGTCCCCCTGAGCCTACGAGCTACAGCGAGCTATTCGGAATAAAACCGATCGACAGAAGCCGGCGTGTACGCGAAATCCTTGACCGTCACGAGATCTGGCCTGAGCCGTGGCTTCGCACCTGCGCAGAGTACGCGGCCTACCTTCTCGGCGACCGCGCCGAGCCACCGGAGGATACCGTGCTGACCACAATCGAACGGGTAATCACCCTAAAATCGGCCGATATTTTCTCGAGCATTCCGGACTCGGTTCTCGCCCATATCGCCGCGGTAGCGCAGGATTTTGAGGTCGCGGCCAAGCACACCTTCATTCGCCAGGGTGAACTCGGAACCTGCATGTATATCATTCGAACCGGCCGCGTCGCGATTCATGACGAGCAAACACGCTTCGCCGAGCTCGGCTCGGGGCGGGTGGTAGGAGAGATGGCGGTGCTCGACCCTGAACCGCGCTCCGCATCGGTGACCGCACTCGAGGACAGCTCGCTCTTAAGAATCGACAAAGACGCATTCGAGTCGGTTATGGTCGATCACCCCGATATCGCGCAAGCGGTGATTCAGGTGTTGTGCCGGCGATTGCGCGATATGCTGAAGAAAGAAGAGT
>PUOW01000107.1 GCA_003552185.1 Spirochaetaceae bacterium | reverse complement strand
GGTAGATGGGTGCTTCATGGCTGCACACCTCCTTCTACCTATCTAATACCGCCTCTGTTTTCATGGTGCTTCGCTTAACCGCGGAACTAGCGGCCAAGGCCAACAGGCTGCGGGGCAGTTCATGCGGGGCAGTTCATGCGGGGCAGTTCATGCGGGGCAGTTCATGCGGGGCAGTTCAAGATCCGCGAGATTTTGAGAGGAGTTTGAGCATATAAAGCTCGAGATACCGCTGAAACTCCCGCTTGCGCTTGATCTCCTTGAACGCGTCATTCTTGGCGAGTTGCTCGGCCATGGCGTGAATGCGCGATTTTTCGGGCGGCATGTTGCGACTAAGTACGCGCATACGTCTCAAGAAGTCGCGGACGAGTGCGTTTACGTCCTCCACGAGGTTTTTCTTGGCGGTTGCGTCGAGGAGCGGGTTCCATTGCTCGATCGACTGGGCGAGCGCCGTGTCGAGGTCGCCGTTTTCGCCGAGGTACTCGCGCTGCAAATCTCGGATAGCTTTCTGGTACCGCACCGTACCCGCCCCCGAACGGCGGCGCGGCGCCGGAGCATCCTCGGCGGCGCCGTCCGGTTCGGAGTCTTCGAGGCGGTCGCTGCGGTCGGTATTTTGCGACAATACCATCGCACCGTCGCGCGCGGCGGCTGCACGGCGGTCGGCGCGGCGTTCTCCGCCGCCGAACAAGAAGCGCTTGAGCAACCGCACGATACCGGCCAGCCCCGGAACTACCTGCCAGAACGGCAGCATGAGGCGTGCGTCTTGGTAGAGGGTTTTACGATCGAGTTGAAGTATCTCGGCGAGGCTGTGCAGCTCGCGCAACTTGCGGTCTACCACGCGGTTGATAACCGTGCGCGCATTGCCGCCGCCGCCTCCGGCGGTTTCGCGTTCGGCGAGCAGAAGTAAGCTCGGGTTCAGCAGCGCGGTAACGACCGGATACCGAGCTTTGAGATTCGTTTCGAGCAAGCGCTCAAACGCTTCGTCGTCGTGCATGGCCTGCATCTTCTTATCGGCCTTCAACAGACCCGTCCAGTGCTGCACGATAAGGCGTTTGAACTCTTCCGATGCCTGATTGACGCCGGAGGCAACGACCGGAATGACGTATTCCTTTCGGATGTAGTAGTCCTTGTTTTCGTGCGTACGCGTTCGGATGATATCAGGCAACGCATCGTTCGAGGGAGGTTGCGTGTGCTCGGCGAGGTAGCTCTGAATGCGCTCATGCGAAAGGTTTTTCGTGATCGGCACGCCTTTATCGTCGCCGAGGCTGTAGATCTCGCTGATGCTGTAGGCGAATGGAGATTGGTTCAGATGTCGCTCGAGCACTTTTCGCGCAAGCTCCATGTCGCGATGCTTCTGTTTCCGCCCTTTGTAAAAGACCGCATGGTAGCCGAGAAGATGAGCAGCTTGCAGGACAGCTTCTTCCTCCGCCAACCGCTCCTTCTTCTGTTGAAACTCCTTCACGAGCATGTTCGTTAGCTGCGCCCAGAAGTAAAAGCTAAACTCGTCGGGTTCCGTTACCGACGCCAAAATCGAGTCGGGGTTTGTAAGAATGCCGTTGATGATGTCGCGAAGCGCCATCTCGCGTCCGCGGAAAACGGTCTGCAGTTTGCTTTGCACGTAGCTCGCGTTCTTTTCGCTTCGTAAATACAAGCGAATCTTCTGCAATGAGTACATTATCAGCGACCGCCCTAAGAGATCGGAGGTCGCGATGATGCTCGGGACATTCTCGGGAAAGATGAGCCGCAAGAGGTGAGGGGGCTCGTCTTCGCGTTCGAGCCAGGTGACGAGATCGGCGGTTATGTCGACCGGTACAATGATCTGCTCAGGCGCTTCGAGCGAGAGATTCTCTTCACTCGGGAAAAGCCGCTCCGGCCGTTGGTGCAGTTTTTCATACGACTTCTGAACTATTGTTAAGTAGTGCTGGGTATAGACGATCTCGAGAATGCGTTCGCCGTCCCGAGACAGAGCGCAGACACCCTGCTCCTCAAGCGCAGCAAGGTGCCTATACAGCTTCTCCTCGGTATTGTTTTGCAGGTCCTGGAGTTGAGGATACTCCTCGGCGTAGCGCTCGACGTAGCGCTCGACAAAGGCCGAGAACTGTTGATACGACAGTTTCGGATGTTGCAGTTTTCGTACGCAGATACTGAGAATTTTGGCAACTTCGCTGCTATCGGCCATCTCTGCTCCTCGAGTTGGTTACCACGATAGTATCTGCGTTTATCACCGAGTGCAAGTATTTGTAGATCCGATTGCCGGCGGTTGGGGGGCGAGAACGAGACGCGAGGATTACGGTCCGGAGGGCGGGGGCTCGGATCGAAACGCGGCGGTTCTCGGCCGCCTCCATAGGGCCTTGCCGGTCCCACTGCGGACGACATGTTTACGACATGTTTACGAGATGTTTTACGTTGACAGCGGTGATGGTGGTGTATACGATTACTGTCAGGGGGAGTATGAACCAACCATCGCTGAGATCGTTCTGTGCCGCTTTGCAGGTGAGCCTCCCAGGGCGAATGCTTTGGGGGCGAGTGCTTTGGGTATGCTGTATCACGACGTTCGTGATGTTCTTACTGTTTGCGAGCGGTTGTGAGACTCCCGCCGACGAACACCCCCCAGACCGC
>PUOW01000412.1 GCA_003552185.1 Spirochaetaceae bacterium | reverse complement strand
CGCTCGATCTCGTGGCAGGCGCACGTAGAGATGATGGCCGCGGCGCAGCCGTTTGTGTCGGGCGCCATCTCAAAGACGATCAACATGCCGAACAACGCGAGTGTGGACGACGTGAAAGGCGCCTACATGCTCGCCTGGGACCGCATGCTCAAGGCGATTGCGCTGTACCGCGACGGCTCGAAGCTCAGCCAGCCGCTCTCCACCTTTGCGGGCGCCGCCGACCCGGTGGCTACCACAATTATGAGCGCCGAGCAGCGACGTCGCACAGGCGAGCTTACCCTCGACGGCGTGTACGCCGCGCGCGGGCGCACCGTGGCCAAGGACGCCGCTCCTGCGCCCCAGGCGCAGTCGCCGCAGCAGCCCGCCGAGCACAAGAGCACCGGCGGCGCCGCACCGCAGTCGCAGTCGCCGCAGTCACCCCAGCAGCCCCAGCAGCAGACGCCCACCTCGAAGCGCCGGCCGTTACCGTCGCGGCGCACCGGCTACACGCAGAAAGCCAAGATCGGCGGACACAGTCTGTTTCTGCGCACCGGCGAGTACAACGACGGCCGCCTCGGCGAGGTGTTTCTCGATATGCACAAAGAGGGTGCCGCGTTTCGCTCGCTCATGAACAGCTTCGCGATCGCGGTATCGCTCGGTCTGCAGTACGGCGTGCCGCTCGAGGAGTACGTGGACGCGTTCACGTTCTCGCGATTCGAGCCGAACGGCATCGTTCGCGGACACGACAACATCAAAATGACGACCTCGGTGCTCGATTTCATCTTCCGCGACCTCGCGTTTACCTATCTCGGTCGAACCGACCTGGTGCAGGTTTCGCCCGAGGATCTGCGACCAACCGATACCGGGCATAATCCCGAGCCCGCCGAGGCAGGCGACGAGCGAACGCGGCGCCGAACCGGTGAACGCGAGCCCGCCGGCGGTGAAGGGCAGTCGCGGTCGGGTCCCATCGGGTTTGTGACACAGCCGGCCGGGGGGCGTGGCGAATCTCCTCAGGGCGGCGGTGCAGCCCGGCCGGAAACCACAACCGGAGAACAGGCACCGGCCGGTGCGGTTGGGGCGGGCGCAACCGGCGCCGCCGACCTTGCCGACCGCGAAGCCGAGGAGGTGAGGAAAGCGCGCATGAAGGGCTACGAGGGCGACCCGTGCCCGACCTGCGGGCACTTCACTCTGATTCGAAACGGAGCCTGCATGAAATGCTTAACCTGCGGCTCCACCACCGGCTGTTCGTGATCGGAGGGGCGCAGTGCTTTTGGCGATGAATCTAGGAAACAGCTCGCTCGCCTGCGGCGTGTTCGAGGGCGAGCGGCTGGTGACGCGAGTGCGGATCGTTAGCTCGGTGGAGCGAAGCGCCGATGAGTACGAGGCGCTCCTCGGTTCGATCCTACGGTCGAAAGGCGTGGCACCGGCCGAGATCAAGGCCTCGGCGCTCGCGAGCGTGGTGCCGGATTTGAACGAGATTCTCGGCGGTGCGGTCGAGCAACTGCTCGGCGCGCCGCCGTTTATGATCAGTCCGGCGGTCGAGAGCGGGCTGACGTTCAATACCGACAACTACATGGAGCTCGGAAGCGATCTGCTCGCGAACGCCGCGGCTGCGGTGGCGCTGTACCGCACGAGCTGCATCGTGGTGGATTTCGGCACCGCGTTGAGCTTTACGGTGGTTGACGGGGCGGGCTGTGTGCACGGCGCCGCGATCGCCCCGGGGCTGCGCGGGGCGGTGCATTCGCTCGTGAGCGACACCGCGCAACTGCCGCATGTGGAGTTGCAGCCGCCGCCGCGTGCAATCGGTACCAACACCATTCACGCCATTCAATCCGGCATTGTGTTCGGCTACGCGGGCATGGTCGAGGCGATTGTGCACCGCATGCAGCGCGAACTCCCCGAGCGCGCCACCGTGGTGGTGACCGGCGGTATGTCTCCCCGGATAGTCGATGAAATCTCGGTTGTGGACGACCGCGCGCCCGATCTCACACTCCACGGCGTGCGCCTCATCGCCGAACGCAACCGCGTGGTGTAGTGCAGGCTTGTGTGCTGCGGGCGGGCATTGGCTTGGCGCTTCAACGGGCCGCCTCTCTTCGCACAGCGTCTTTCAAGTGGCCCCGAGCGTGCGGTACTCACGCACCAAATCGATTCACTCGCCGCGTTCAGGCCAGTCAGGTCTCACCCGCAACACAAACTCACCCTCAACGCGAATGCCGTCTTCCCGCTCGGAGAGAAAATAACGGCCGATCAGCCATTGGTCATCATGCCGAAGTATCGTAACGTCGGCGCTGTGCGCCGGTAAATTATTGAACCCGTAACGCGGCTCGATGATTCGTGGACTCCAGACGCCGAATACGTCTTCGCCGCCGCTCTCGTACCTGAAGCGGTATCTGCCGGGCCCTCCGATGTGGTCGAACTGCCGAAACTCTATGCCGTCCTGCATCATTGAGTCGAAAGCGTAATCGGACGAGCCGCTCACGCTCAATTCTCTCTCTTGACTTCTCGCTTGGACTATAGGAGCATCGGTTTCAACCGCAACCGACTCGCCGAGTATTCTACCGCTCATTGAAAAGAACGCCGAACCGGTAATCTCGGGATCCGGATAGCTGAGGTACTGTCTGCCGATGCGAACCACCGCCCGG
>PUOW01000123.1 GCA_003552185.1 Spirochaetaceae bacterium | reverse complement strand
CTTTTCCAGGTAATAGATATGTTCTGCGGGGTTGTCATTCGTGGAGGATTCGGGTGTTATCACGTCCCCGTTAACCAACACGTCGACGCTGCCGCCCTCTCCTACGCTTAAGAGCAGGGAGTAATGGGTGTCGGAGAAGGTTGCCTCCACTGCCTTATCGTCATCCATCACCAGGGTGGAGGCAGACTGGTTATCCACGTGGTCGCCACTGTATCCAATGAATGTGTACCCGGTCTCTTCAGCAGCATTCAGGGTCAGTTCGGTCTCAAACAATACGGTATAGGTGTTTCCGCCGGGATCGTCGGGATCAAGCGTTCCCTGGTCATCTGAAACGGTCACGCTTCCTCCGGACTCATCTGCAGGATCTGTAGTCAGGGTGAGTGTAAATGGCAATCGTCCGAATTCGGCGGTGATCTGTTTTGCCTCGTCGGGATCCAGGGTGGCCGTGGTGGACGGTGTGCCGATGACCAGGTTGTCCACATCGTTGCCGCTCCAGGCTTCAAAGCCCCAGCCGTGTATTTCGTTTACTTCGAGCGTAAGTTCTATGTCTTTGTCTACCCTTACAATGCCTGATTCGGTGCGCGTGGTGATTACTTCCTGTTGTTGCGAAAGGCTTATCTCGCCCTCACCGATGAATTGCAGGTCGATGGGTACTGTTTCGATGAACAGGGCCGTCACCTGGATGTTCTCATTGAGGTCGATGGTCTGCACCTCATCGTTGCCACTCAGGGCGCCGCCCCACTCTTCGAAGCGTCAGTCGGTCGCTTCGATGGCCGTGAGGGTCAGCTCTGCACCAATGGGAGCAAAATAGATGTATTGATCTCCGGATTGCATCGGCTCAACCGTTTCCCCGTCGTGTTCCACGCTCACCTGGCCACCGCCATCAATGGTAAGCGCCAGCGAATGGTGTGAGTCGGAGAAATGTGCGGTAACCGCCTTGTCTGCAACCATTGACAGGTCAGCAGGACTCTCATTGGTTGCCAGATCGCCGGAGAAGCCCAGGAAATGCGCTCCCGCATCCGGGTCGGCGGTGAGGGTAACCATATCTTCGTAAAGGGCGGCATAGGTTGCCACGCCATCTTCCGTATCCTGAGGTGTGGCACCGGTAACGTCCACGCTGCCATCCCCTTCGGTATCCAATGCCAGGGTGAATGTCTGTCGTTCAAAAGCGAGACCGATGGCTTTGTCCTCATCCATTGTGACGGTTTCGGTGGCCGTTCCATCCACCAAGTCGCCCGTCCATTCCTTGAATTGCCAGCCATAATCGGCTTCTGCAACGAGGTCTATGTCGGTATTCTTGTCGATCAGCACGTCACCGGGTGCTTCAAAGCGGTGGATCTCCACGCCGGCAGAGTCAACACGCAGCTCACCCTCTCCATCGAGCGATGTAATGTCTAACAGCTTCCGCTGGCGGAAGGTGGCGGTCACATCCATGTCTTCGGTGATCACGAAGCTATATGTTGGGGTGACTACATCGATGTCCTGTGTATAACCATCGAAGCGCCAGTGGTTATCAGGCGTTGCCGTAAGCGTCAGTTCGGTGCCGGTGTCCACGGTGTGGTCGCCGGGTGCTCCGTCTTGCGACAGGGTTTCGCTGGCCGTAGCCACCTCTACTGAGCCTCCTGCGCCATCCTTATCGAGGCTGAGCGTGACGAGCTCGATAAACTCCACGGTGGCTTCCTTGTTTCTGGTCATGGTCACCGATGCCGTCTGTATGTCTTCGGGATATATGTCCACTTCGCCTGTCCACGCTTCGAAGCGATAGCTGTCAGCCGGTTCGGCTTCAACGTAAGCGCGGCTTCCCGTTGGCAGGATATATGTCCAGGTGTCGTGATCAAAGTTGGTAGGGGTCAGTACGCCGACATCCTCAAATCCATCCTGCTCATCATAAAACTCAGCCGTTACGGTAACGGTACCCAGGCCGAGTTGCGTGATCAGCAGGCTGTAATCGGTCCTGGAAAATACGGCGGTGATGTTCCTGTCACCTGCCATCTCCACATCAACAGGATTTTCATTGCTTGCAATGTCGCCTTCCCACTCGAGGATCCATCCGTCTTCCGGCACGTTACTCACCACGCCCTCGAGGGTGATTACGGTGCCATAGTCTACCTTGGGATAGGTGTACAGCTTCTCATCCTCATCATAAGATTCATAAGTAAGGGTTTGCGTGCCCACGTGGGCAATGATATTGCCGCCGGGTTCATCATCCCCGAGTCCAAGGATGTCTTCAACGGCCACCTCCAGCTGTACCTCACTGATCTCAAAGGTTGCGGTAACGGTTTGCGTCTCCGAGAGGCTGATGCTTGCCGTTTGGGTGCCGGCAGGATCCACTACACTCTCATCCGTAAGGTCATCGCCTGCCTGCCAGTCCACGAATAGCCATCCGGTCTCCGGGGTGGCAAAGAGGTTGAGGTCCGTATCCACGTCCAGCGTATATTCATTTGCGGTGCCTTCATCGGGGGGCAGCATTTCGTCGCCGAGCCATACGTCAATGCTTCCCAGGCCATCGACGGCAGCTGTCATGGTCACCATTTCGATGAAGGTGACATCAAGGTTTTTATCCGTTTCGGCATCCATGGTGAGGGTTACGGTGGTGGCAAACTCGTCCGGGCCAAGGTCTCCGACGTCAG
>PUOW01000433.1 GCA_003552185.1 Spirochaetaceae bacterium | reverse complement strand
TGTTGACGCGCGCCGAGACGTGCTCGGCCTGAACCGCGACGAAATCGAGCTCTACGCCGGCCGGCACGTCGCGCCGGAACTCCTCCACCACGCGTTCCACGTCGCGCCCGAGCCGTGTGATGTTGCCTCCCTCGCGGAGGTTTACCGCCACCGCCACCGCCGGTTCGCCGGTAGAGTGCACGAGCGCGCTCGGTGGGTCCTCGTAGCCGAAGCGCACCTCGGCGAGATCTTGAAGTTGTACCAGTTCGCCGCGTTCTTGTAGCGGAATCAATAGCCGCCGCAGGTCCTCGATATCCTCGAAGTTGCCGCTTGGGGTAAGCGTAATGCGCTCCCAGTCGGTGAAGACCTCGCCGCCGGGGAGCACGATGTTCTGCGCCCGGATCAGCTCGCGCAGCTTGTAGGGCGTGAGCCCAAGCTCCGAAAGCGTAGCTTCGTTGTAATCGACGTACACGTGGCGCTCTTGGTTGCCGTGTAGGTTCACTTTGCCCACCTCGGGCGTCTCGAGGATGAGCTCGCGCAGGTCTTTGGCGTAGTCTTCCATCTCCGCCGGTGTAAGACCGTCGCCCGATACGGTTACTATGGTGCCGAACACATCGCCGAAGCGGTCGTTCACGATCGGGCCGATGACGCCGTCCGGTAGCTCGCGCGAGGCGATCTCCACCGAGATTCGTACCTCGTCCCAGACCGAGTCTACGTCGTCGTAGCGCTCGTGCACGTCCACGTACACGATCGAGACGCCGGTTCGCGACTCCGAGCGAACGATATCGACCTCGGGAATCTCCTGCAGCTCTTCCTCGAGCGGCTTCGTCACGAGCTGCTCGATGCGATCGGGGGTTGCGCCGGGATAGTACGACACCACCACCGCGGTGCGCACCGTGAATCCGGGGTCCTCTGCCTTCGGCGCGTTGATGTACGCGATGATGCCGGCGATCGAGAGGCAGATCAGCGCGATGATGGTGAAGCGGTTTCGCTCCATCGAGAACTGTGTGATGCTCATCGTCGCCCTCCGTTTTCTGCTCCCGCCTCAAGCGGGCGCACCGACATCCCGTCGCTCAGATGGTTCAATCCGAGCGTCACGACGCGCTCGCCGTCCTCGAGACCTTCGAGGATCTCGATCTTGTCGTCGAGGAGCCTGCCGGTTACCACCTCGCGGCGCACCAATCTCGCGACTTCCTGTCCGTTCCAAGAATCTCTCTCGCCCTCGGGACCGTCGGCGAGAACGTAGACGTAGCGGCCTTCGCGATCCTGGCCCACTCCCGATCCCGGAACACGAATCGTGGGCACCGCAACCCGCGCCGAGCGGGGAAAGCTCACCTGCGCGATCATCCCGGAGCGAAGGCGGTCGCCGCCTTCCTCGAGACGAATCGTAACCGGATAGGTGCCTGCCGCCTGGGCGGCGCCTGCGCCGACGCCGGTAACGCTTCCGCCGAGCGAAGCCTCCCCAACCGCCGGGATGCGAACCGCAACTTCATCGCCCACCTCAATATCGAGCACCACCGAGTCCGGCACCGAGACCTGCACCTCCCAGCGGTCCTGCGACACCATCATTACTATTGGGTGCCCGGCAGCGACGTTCTCGCCGCCGTCGACGAGGCGCGCCGAGACCCGTCCGTCGAACGGGGAGCGCACCTCGGTGTAGCTCAGCTGAAGCTCGGCGAGCTCGAGCCGACGCTCGGCGCCCGCTTTCTGCGACTCGGCGGTCTCAACCGCGGTGCGCGCGGCGTCGAAATCGCTGCGGCTCGCGAGATCCTGTTCGTATAGCTGCTGTACGCGCTCGTAGCTCGCGCGCGCATGCGCGAGCTGTGATTGCGCGGCGCTGAGCTGTGTCGCCGCCGCGTCGCGCTGTAGACGAACCGGGTCGGGGTCGATCTGCGCGATCAGTTCGCCTGCGCGAACCGTGTCTCCGACATCGGCGTACACCTCGAGCACGGTACCGGCGATGCGCGGACTCACGCGCGACTCGCTGCCGCTGCGCGTCCGGCCGGTAAAGGTACGCCCCTCGGCGGCCGGGGAGGCGCTCACCTCGGTCCAGCGCACCCTGCGGGGCGCCTCGGCGCTCTCCGGTTCTGCTGCTGCGCAGCCGGCGAGCACCAGCGCCGCGGCCGCGATCATGACCGTGGCGAGAACGGTTGCGGTGCGGCGAGTGTCTGTGCGGCGCGCGCCTGTGGGCGGTCCGCCGGCGACGCGTGTGGCGCCGGCGGCGCCGCGGACGGTTTGCCCGCCGAGTACGGCTTCGTCGCCGCGTGGTGTTGCATGTGTTATATCGTTCGAGTGTTTCATCGGGTATGTCCTCCGTTGTTGGTAAAAGAAGCGAACAGTTCCTCGAGCTCGGCCTGCGCGCTGGGGTCCACCAGTGCGTCTACCGCCTCGAGCGCGCGTAGCAGGTGCGTGAACTCAACGAGGTACTCGTAGGCCGCGTCCTGCGCAAGCTTCGAGGCCGCGGTCGATCGGTTCTGTGCATCCACGAGCTCGGCGGCCGAACTGACCCCGGCTTCGTAGGCGCGTGAAACGAGGTTCAGCGCGTCCTGCGCCGCCGCTGCGGCCTCGCGTGCGTGAAAGATGTTCTCGGCCGCCGCCGCCGCGCGCACAAACGCGGTGCGCGTGCGCTGCTCTATCTTGGCGCGCGCCGAGGATGCCTCG
>PUOW01000305.1 GCA_003552185.1 Spirochaetaceae bacterium | reverse complement strand
TGTTGACGCGCGCCGAGACGTGCTCGGCCTGAACCGCGACGAAATCGAGCTCTACGCCGGCCGGCACGTCGCGCCGGAACTCCTCCACCACGCGTTCCACGTCGCGCCCGAGCCGTGTGATATTGCCGCCCTCGCGGAGGTTCACCGCCACCGCCACCGCCGGTTCCCCGGTAGAGTGCACGAGCGCGCTCGGCGGGTCCTCGTAGCCGAAGCGCACCTCGGCGAGATCTTGAAGTTGTACCAGCTCGCCGCGCTCTTGCAGCGGAATCAAGAGCCGCCGCAGGTCCTCGATATCCTCGAAGTTGCCGCTCGGGGTAAGCGTAATGCGCTCCCAGTCGGTGAAGACCTCGCCGCCGGGGAGCACGATGTTCTGCGCCCGGATCAGTTCGCGCAGCTTGTAGGGTGTGAGCCCAAGCTCCGAAAGCGTCGCTTCGTTGTAATCGACGTACACATGACGGTCTTGGTTGCCGTGCAGGTTCACTTTGCCCACCTCGGGCGTCTCGAGGATGAGCTCGCGCAGGTCTTTGGCGTAGTCTTCCATCTCCGCCGGTGTAAGGCCGTCGCCCGATACGGTTACTATGGTGCCGAACACATCGCCGAAGCGGTCGTTCACGATCGGGCCGATAACGCCGTCGGGTAGCTCGCGCGAGGCGATCTCCACCGAGATTCGCACCTCGTCCCAGACCGAGTCCACGTCGTCGTAGCGCTCGTGCACATCCACGTACACAATTGAGACGCCGGTGCGCGACTCCGAGCGAACGATATCGACCTCGGGGATCTCCTGTAGCTCTTCCTCGAGCGGCTTCGTCACGAGCTGCTCGATGCGATCGGGGGTTGCGCCGGGATAGTACGACACCACCACCGCGGTGCGCACCGTGAATCCGGGGTCCTCGGCCTTCGGCGCGTTGATGTACGCGATGATGCCGGCGACCGAGAGGCAGATCAGCGCGATGATGGTGAAGCGGTTTCGCTCCATCGAGAACTGTGTGATGCTCATCGTCGCCCTCCGTTTTCGGCCCCCGCCTCAAGCGGGCGTACCAGCATGCCGTCGCTCAGATGGTTCAAGCCGAGCGTCACGACGCGCTCGCCGTCCTCGAGACCTTCGAGGATCTCGATCTTGTCGTCGAGGAGCCTGCCGGTTACCACCTCGCGGCGCACCAATCGCGCGACTTCCTGTCCGTTCCAAGAATCTTGCTCGCCCTCGGGCGTTTCCGCGAGGACGTACACGTACTGCCCTTCGCGGTCTTGGCCCACGCCCGATCCCGGAACACGAATCGTGGGCACCGCAACCCGCGCCGAGCGGGGGAAGCTCACCTGCGCGATCATGCCGGAGCGAAGGCGGTCGCCGCCCTCCTCGAGGCGAATAGTAATCGGATAGGTGCCCGCCGCCTGGGCGGCGCCGGCGCCCACGCCGGTAACGGTTCCGCCGAGCGAAGCCTCCCCAACCGCCGGGATGCGAACGGCGACTTCATCGCCCACCTCGATCTCGAGTACCACCGAGTCCGGCACCGAGACCTGCACCTCCCAGCGGTCCTGCGAGACCATCATTACTATCGGGTGCCCGGCGGCGACGTTCTCGCCCCCGTCGACGAGGCGCGCCGAGACGCGTCCGTCGAACGGTGAGCGCACCTCGGTGTAGCTCAGCTGAAGCTCGGCGAGCTCGAGACGGCGCTCGGCGCCCGCTTTCTGCGACTCGGCGGTCTCAGCCGCGGTGCGCGCGGCGTCGAAATCGCTGCGGCTCGCGAGATCCTGTTCGTAGAGCTGCTGCACGCGCTCGTAGCTCGCGCGCGCGTGAGCCAGCTGCGATTGCGCGGCGCTGAGCTGAGTCGCCGCAGCATCGCGCTGTAGACGAACCGGGTCGGGGTCGATCTGTGCGATCAGCTCGCCTGCGCGAACCGTGTCGCCCACATCGGCGTACACCTCGAGCACGGTGCCCGCGATGCGCGGACTCACGCGCGACTCGCTGCCGCTGCGCGTCCGGCCGGTAAAGGTACGCCCCTCGGCGGCCGGGGAGGCGCTCACCTCGGTCCAGCGTACCCGGCGGGGAGCCTCGGCGCTCTCCGGTTCTGCTGCTGCGCAGCCGGCGAGCACCAGCGTCGCGGCCGCGATGGTGACGGCGGCGAGAACGCTTGCGGCGCGGCGTGTGCCTGTGCGGCCCGCGCCTGTGGGCCGTCCGCCGGCGGCGCGTGCAGCGCCGGCGGAGCCGCGGACGGTTTGCCCGCCGAGCGGGGCGGCGTCGCCTCGTCGTGTTGCATGTGTTATATCGTTCGAGTGTTTCATCGGGTATGTCCTCCGTTGTTGGTAAAAGAAGCGAACAGCTCCTCGAGCTCGGCCTGCGCGCTGGGGTCCACGAGTGCGTCTACCGCCTCGAGCGCGCGTAGCAGGTGCGTGAACTCAACGAGGTACTCGTAGGCCGCGTCCTGCGCAAGCTTCGAGGCCGCGGTCGATCGGTTCTGTGCGTCCACGAGCTCGGCGGCCGAACTGACGCCGGCTTCGTAGGCGCGCGAGACCAGGTTCAACGCGTCCTGCGCCGCCGCTGCGGCCTCGCGTGCGTGAAAGATGTTCTCGGCCGCCGCCGCCGCGCGCACAAACGCGGTGCGCGTGCGCTGCTCTATCTTGGCGCGCGCCGAGGATGCCTCG
>PUOW01000002.1 GCA_003552185.1 Spirochaetaceae bacterium | reverse complement strand
GCGGTTTGCCGACTCAATTGCGGCGATCGAGTCCGGGGTGTATCTCTCGGTGGGTTCAGCCGTGATGTCTCCGATGATCTTTGAGAAATCGTTCTCGATGGCGATGAACCGTGCGCTGCAGGCCGGGCGGCCGATCACGAACCACCAAATATACGTGGTGGATCTGGCGCAGAGCAGCTGGGACTGGCGGAGCGACGGCGAGCCTCCGAGCGACAACCCGGCGTACTATCTGCGCTTTCTCAAGACATTTTCGCGAATGGGCGGGCGGATGCGGTATCTCTACGGCGATAACCGCAGGATTCTGCCGCGCTTGTATTATCTGCTGAGTGCGGAGCACAGCAGCGTGTCATAAGGGGGAGCTCATGACGTCCGAAGAATGCCGAGCGTACCGCGACGAGCTGAGCCGACATCTTACCGAGGAGCTTCTGCCGTTCTGGCTCGAACGCGCGGCCGACCGCGGTCACGGCGGCTTTATTACCCATTTCGACGAACACGGCAACGACAGCGGTGAGGACGAGAAATCGCTGATCGCGCAGGCGCGCACGGTGTTCACGATGTCGTACGCGCATCGTGCCGGGTACGGCGACGGGCGCTGCCTCGAGCTCGCCGAGCACGGCGTACGCTTCCTGCTCGACCGTCTCTGGGACGCGGAGCACGGTGGCTTTTTTTGGACCGCGAACCGCAAGGGCGAGCCCGTCGTTACCAAAAAGATCGTGTACGGGCAGAGCTTTGGGATCTACGCGCTCGCGGAGTACGGCCGCGCCGGCGGAGATCCGCGCGCGCTCGAGTACGCTGCACGGTTGTTCGACCTCCTGCAGATGCACTGCACCGAAACCGCCTACGGCGGCTACCTCGAGATGTTCGAGCGCGACTGGCGCCTGTGTGGGCCCGGCGCGGCCGGCGGCGACCGCAAGACGCTCGACGTTCACATGCACCTCATGGAGGCGTTCACATCGCTGTACGCCTTGAGCGGCGCGGAGCTGCACGCGCGGAAGCTGCGCGAGATTATAACGCTGCTCACACAGCGGATGATGACCGAGCACGGCACCGGCATTCCGCAGTTCACCGTCGATTGGCGGCAGGCGCCGCAGATCAAGTTCGATATCGTGTGGGGCTGGGATCGCTTCAGCGAGGGCGGAGCAAAGGCCAATCCGCTCGACAACACCTCCTACGGGCATAACGTAGAGTTCATGTGGTTGCTCCGCGAGGCCTTGCAGACGCTCGGCGACGACCTTGAGCCGTACGCCGCCTTGATGCGAGGCGCTCTCGACCACGCGGTACGCTACGGTATCGACCCTGAGTACGGCGGCGTGTACGTGGAAGGCTCTCACGATGGCCCGGCCACCGATCAGGCCAAAGAGTTCTGGCAACAGGCCGAGGTGATGACCGGCATGCTCGACGGATACATCGAGTTTCGCGACGCGCGCTATCTCGAGGCGTACGTCAACGTGCATCGCTTCGTGCTCGATAAGATGGTGAACCGATCGGCCGGCGAGTGGTGGCCGCTTCTCACGCGCGAAGGCGAGCCGATCTGGCGTCACATGAGCCATTCCTGGAAGGTGAACTATCACACCGTCCGTGCGGCGGTGAACCGCGCCGGAAGATTGACAGATATCTTAACCCGGGCGATGCTGTAATCTCAGGTTACAAGGAGGGTCGGCGAAGGACAAAACAAGGCTTTGAGGTTCGACGGTTGGAGCCGTCGAAAAACACCGATATCCCGATAAGGAGGGACCAGGATATGAAGCTACGGAAACTGGTAGCGCTAAGTGCTGGGTTGCTGTTGTTGCTCGTTCCGATGGCTGCGCTCGCCGGAGGCGCCGCGGAGGAAGAACGCGAGGAAGAAGGGCTCGAAATCGTAACATGGTGGACTGCCGGCGGTGAGGCCGAGGCCCTCTCGGCGCTTATCGATCTGTATCTCGAGCAGTATCCCGACGTGCAGGTCATGAACTCAACGGTCGCCGGCGGGGGTGGTTCGCAGGCGCGCGGAGTTCTGGCCAGCCGCATGGTCGGCGGGAATCCTCCCGACACGTTTCAGGTGCACGGCGGCGCCGGTATCATCGGCACCTGGGTTGTGGACGATTTCATGGAGCCGGTAACTCATATCCTCGAGGACAACGACTGGATGGACGTATTCCCGCAAGACGTCATCGATATCCTGTCGTACGAGGGCGAGATCTACAGTATTCCGGTGAATATTCACCGCTCGAACGTGATGTGGTACAACATGGCGATCTTCGAGGAAAACGATCTCGACCCGCCCGAGACCCTCGCTGAGTTTTTCGAGGTCGCTGAGGTGCTGCAGGACCGCGGCATTACGCCGCTCGCGCTCGGCGGAACCGACGGCTGGGAGCCGACCCACCTGCTCGAGAGCGTGCTGCTCGCGGAGCTCGGTGCCGATGGGTACCGTGGTCTCTGGAACGGCAATACCGCATGGGACGGCGACGATGTGAAGGCGGCGCTCGGAACCTTCGTCGATATGCTCGATTACATCAACCCCGACCAGTCGGCGATCACCAACATCGATGCGGCCGAGTACGTTGCTGAAGGTGAGGCGGCCATGACCGTCATGGGCGACTGGGTGCACGGCTTCTACCTCGCGATCGGTCTTACCCCGGGCGAGGATTACGGCTGGATACCGACTCCGGGAACCGGCG
>PUOW01000157.1 GCA_003552185.1 Spirochaetaceae bacterium | reverse complement strand
GGGCGGCTGTCCATTCAGGTTGTTTCCGAGCAACGATTTGAACACGCGCGCAAGCGGCAGTTCCAGTTCGCGACAAGTGTGCTCGAAGAAGGGATTCGGGTTTGAACGGTGTACGGAGCAGGTGAAATCGCAGCAGCAATGATCGATTTCTTGCGGATTATGACGTGACCTTCAAACCGGGATTGGATCAGGCTGCGGAACGTGTGCGGGAGGCCCGTGGTTTTCTCGAAAGCATCTCGCAGTTCCTGCGAACGGGGGAATACTCCGCAACATGAACCCTTCTCTGAGACCGTCCCGACAACGCAACTGATTTCTCGCGCCACCGGCAGATCAAAAACATAGCGAACGCTCTGCGGTTGGTGTAGACTATCAGTGTGTCGTCTCTTGAGGAACTTTCGCCGGCAAATTCTCACATCTGTTTGCTGAAGGACATCGGCAGTGAAGATGGGGCACAGGCCGGCGGGAAGGCGGTGAACCTCGGCGAGATGATCGCCGCGGGCTTGCCGGTACCGGCGGGTTTTGTGGTGCTCACCGGCGCGTACCGCGCGTATCTACGCGACTGCGGACTTGATGCGCGCATACGGGAGGCGCTTGCCGGAGTCTCGGCGGAGGATGACGAAACGCTTCAACGCGCGGCGGCTTTTGTACGCGGCCTGTTTGAGGCCGGGGGCGTTCCTGAGGACCTGCAAGGAGAGATTGCCGCGGCGTACGCGGAGCTCGGCAACGGCGCGTCGGCTGCGGTTGCGGTGCGGTCCTCGGCAACCGCGGAAGACCTTCCGGGCATGTCGTTCGCCGGGCAGTACGACAGCTTCCTGAACGTGACCGGGCTCGATGCGCTCGTGAAGCGCATTGTGGAGTGCTGGGCATCGCTGTGGAACGCGCGCGCGCTCTCGTACCGCCTGAGGCAGAGAATCGGCAACGACGACCTTGCGCACGCGGTGATTGTACAGTGCATGGTGCACGCCGAGAAATCCGGCATTCTCTTTACCGCAAACCCACTGAACGGCCGGCGCGACCAGCTTCTGCTGAACTCCTCGTGGGGCCTCGGGGAGGCGATCGTGAGCGGGGAGGTAAACCCCGATCAATGGGTTATCTCGCGCCCCGACGGCGCGGTAATCGAAAGCCGCATCGGCGACAAGCGAACCATGACGGTCAGGACCGAACGCGGGATAGAGCACAGGCCGGTGCCCGAGGACCGGCGCCGCGTCGCGAGCCTGGCGCCTGAGGAGCTGCGGCAGCTCCATGCGCTGGCCGAGAAGGCCGAGCGCCACTTCGGCCGGCCGCAGGATATTGAATGGGCGTATGCCGAGGGCGAGTTCCGTCTGGTGCAGTCGCGCCCAATCACGAGCCTCTACCCTGTGCCCGAGACCGAACCGGGCAAGCCGGGTGTTCGCATCTACATCAACGTCAACAACTACTCGCAGGCGATGCCGGAGCCGTTCACTGCCATGGGCGAAGACCTTGTGCGCACCGCGATCCGAAACGTCCGCCGGCGGCTCGGACCGAAGCGAATCCCGGCGAACAGTCTGTGGTATCTCAAGACGGCCGGGGGCAGGCTGTTTATCGACATCACGCCGTTCCTGCGAAGCGAGAAGTTTTGGAAGAAGTTCCGGAAGCCGAACCCCGCCGACAAGGACCCCGTTACCACCCGGGCGCTCCTGCAGTACCTCGAGGCCAATAGGGCCGAGGTGCTCGCGCACCGCGAATCGGTGTCTTATCTGAAGGTGGTGAATCCTCGATTGCTTCGCTATCTGTGGCGAGCGTGGCGTGAGTACTCGTACGGAAGGCGGCGCCCGGTGGAGGCGCGTGAACGCGCGGTTGCGTCCGGAGATGCGGCGGTGTCGCGCATACGGGAAGCCGCGGCCAATCTGCCGGGCATAACCGAGCGCGGGGCAAGCGAGCAAGGGATATCCGCACGCGGAATATCCAAACACAGGATAAGCCGGAGAGTCGAGTTCTTGCGGGCCTACATCGACGAAGCGTTTCTCGCGGGCGCCGGTACGCTGTTCGGGGTCGCGGCTTCGTCGGAATACATCGCCGAGGCGCGCGCCCTGATGGAGCAGCATCTGGGAGACGCTGCCGATCTTCACTTGGTTGAGAAAGCGGTGCCGCACAGCGTGACCACCGAGATGGGGATGGAGCTCATGGCCTGCGCCGAAGACTGTGCCGGGCGTGGGGTTGAGCCGTCGATCGACGATCCGGCGATTCGCCGGTTCATTGCGAAGTACGGTCACAAGAAAGCCGTGGAGCTCGATGTGGGCACTCCAACCTGGGCCGAGAAGCCGGAGTACGTGCTCGATCTTGTACGTGCCTACGTGAGGGACGAGTTGTTCCGAACGGCGGCCGAGGAGTTCGAGCGCAACCGGCGCGAGGCCGAAGCCGCAATCGACCGGATCTATGCCCGCTTCGTGGAGGCCGGGCGTGCGCGCCAGGGGCGGGCGGTTCACCGCCTGCTGCGCGATTTCCGCGAAATGTTCGGCGTGCGCGAGCAGTCGAAGTTCGTGATAACCCAGGGCCTCGAGATCATGCGGAACGTGCTGCACGAGATCGGCTCTGAGCTCGTCTCACGCGGCAGCATCGAAGCCGGCGATGACGTATTTCACCTCACGCTTGCGGATATTGCGTCTCTATCCGACGTTGAGTTGGGCGAGGACACTGAG
>PUOW01000072.1 GCA_003552185.1 Spirochaetaceae bacterium | reverse complement strand
GCGTAGATCTGGGTTCCGGGGCGAAGCTCGCGTATGTCCGACAACGAAAACACGAACTCCGGTTCCACCTCCACCTTGAGCAACGCCATGTCGAACACACGGTCGTAGCCTACCACTCGCGCCGGAACTCGTTGCTCAGGGTTCTCGGCAAGCCGCACGAACAGCCTTGAGTACCCGCGGTAGCTGGGGTCTACCTCGCTCTCGATCACGTGATAGTTTGTCAGCATGTATCCGCGTTTGTCGATGAAGAAGCCGCTTCCTATCACCCGATCGGGCCGTCCAACCCCGCGCTCCAGCCGTATGCCGCGGTCTACCCAAACGGTGGCGGTGCCCTGTACCATATCGGCAGGGTCGGGTATACGCTCGGCAAACTCCGCAAGATCGCTCGGAACCTCGGCCTCGCGTTCCTCCAGCGCCTCAATAACCCGCCTCACGACGTGACGATTGTTGTGATCGCGCCCGAGCTCGCCGTAATCCAACAGCCGCCGGCTTTCGAGCTCGCTGAGGTCATCAATTAAAAGCAGCGTGGTGAGCGCAGCGACCATATGGCCGTCCTCGCGGTGCTGCTCGGCGACGCGATACAGCAGGCGCTCCTCGGTCCAGTCTCCGACCGCCTCGGTACGCTCGAGCACCTTGAGGCTGCGAAACGCCGAGAGCGCGTTTCCAAACCGCTCCTCATCCACCGCCTCCACAAAACGTTCCTCCAGCGCCTCAAACGCCTGCCGACGATAGTTCTCGAGCTCCTCAGCCTCGAACACCTCATCGTCGTGCAAGCTCTCGAGCTTCTGCACCGCGCGAGCAGGCGTATCGCCCTCGATGAGGCGCGCGAGCTCTACCTTGAGGTGCTCACGACGGCGTTCGGGCGAAACCGGCTCATCCGGAAGGCCGGCACAGGCGGTCAGCACGACCACAAGCAGCGCCGCGCAGACCGCTAACCCCAGCTCCTTATACCGATTGTCCGTACTGAACAGGCGATTACTCGCTTGTACCATGCAAACTCCAGGGAGAAATCTCTCGAACATTCGGCCTCACGGTCGGCGACACGCGATACTCACGTCCGACGAGGAGATCGTTTTCGTAGGTGTCGCGCACATCTATGCGACCGTCCTGCAACAGATCCCATGACACGCGAAGCGGCGGCCCGGGCTCTTCGAAATAGGTATAGACGCCGTCTCGGTTTTCGTCTACCGCTACCTCCACCAACACTCCGGCGTAGTAGCGCTTGAACGACTCAAAATACCCGTCGCCGTCCGAATCTCGAAGACCAAATAACGGCGCATCGTCGCTGTACTCCACGATCAAGTCTATTCGACCGTCGCGGGTGCTGTCGGAGGTAACCCGGTACACCTCGCCGCCGTCTAGATAGGTTATCTCATGAGCACGCTCGGCGTCAGGACTGCGCTCCTCGATCCTCGCAGCGTGACGGTTGAGCACCGCCGGGCCGGGTAGCTCGAGGTCGTACGCAAGCTCGAGCTCGGCTATTGCTTGTGGTCGGCCCGAAAACCAATCTTCTCCGAAGCGCAGCATCGGAAAACGGAACCGTCCCGGCACCAAAACGAACCGGAACTCGTTTTCATCCGGCTCTCGGCGAACGACCGACGCAACCTCGGGGTACGCGTGATACTCGATGCGCGAAACCACGCCGCTTGATTGCTCGCGCCGATAGAGCTGCGGCAGCGACTCGGCAAACCACAGGTCGTGCTCGAAAACCCCGTCGCGGTTACGGTCGTACTGATAACGCACCACCTGCCCGTTCTCGAGACTGATGCGCTCGCGCGGATAACCGTACTCATCTCGCAGCCCGTACACCACCCCGCTGTAACTCTCGAGCTCGTCCTCGAGCGCATCCCGCACCGCCCCGTCCGGTAACGCGGCGAAGAACTCCGAGATGTGTTCTTTGGTCTCGAATCCGCCGAAGCGGCGAAAGCGCTCGAGTTCCTGTTCGGGATCGTCGCTGTAGCGGAGATATGCCGAAACCGCCGCAGGAGAGGTGCCGCCGTACTCAAAGTACTGCTCGAGCCGGCTTTGTTGCTCGTCGCCGGGCTCGAGCGCGACCGCGTAGTGACGGAGCACTCTGAGATACTCGCGGTCGTCGCGCGGAGCGCGGTACTCATCGAGCAAGCGCGCAACCGAAAAGCCCGGCAGCGGATCACGCTCAACCCCCAAGCGAATGAAGCGCGGATCATCGGGATAACGCCGAACTCCACGCGCGATGCGCTCCTCGGCGGCCTCGTACTGTTGTAGTTTCAGACGCGCGCGAGCCTCTTGATACAGCAGATCGGGCGCGGCACGATCGCGCGCATGATCCACAATCCATCGTAAGGCGCTGCGGTGTTCACCGATGCGCAACAAAAGCGAAACCAGTGACGATAAGCCCTCGTCGGGCTTTACGCGCTCAAAGTTCCCGTGCAGAACGGCGCGCTCGAGCAGCTGCAGCGCGAACCGTGTCTCGGCGGGATCGTGAAGCAGTAACTCGGCATATAGCGTCAGAAGGTCGGCGTTTAGATCGTCGTACTCGAGACCGATCTCTGCGATCCGGAGGCTCTCTTCAAACCGTCCGTCGAGCTGCAGGCGCTGAGCTCGGCGGAAATAGAGATCGCCGAGCTCCGAGTCGGGCGACTGGGCGGAGACCGAGAACGCGAACATCATCATCATCGCGACCGCAATCGCAACCGCCGCCGTTCGCTTCATGCTCGACCCTCACCTCAGCCTTCGGGGTCACCCCGATCTTGAGGTTCCTCGTGCGTCTCACTGCTGGGCGGCTCGCCGGCGTGCGGTTCGCCGGTGTGCGGTTCGCCGGTGTGCGGTTCGGTAGAAGGCTGAAGCTGAACTACGCCCCCCTGTCTCGATTGCTCGAGCTGTGCTGCAGCGTGTTCCTCGTGTCCGTCATCGGAATGCGCCGGCTCAAAGCCCAGCAACTCGCGCACCTCACGATCCGAGAGTGTTTCCTTCTCTTGCAGCTCGCCGGCGAGAACGTCCAACTGATCGCGATGCTCGCTGAGCACGCGGCGAGTCTCGTTGATGGCGTCGGTAAGGATGCGCTTGATCTCGGCATCGATTGCCTGCGCGGTGCTTTCGGAGTACTCCTTGTGCTGCGCAATCTCTTTGCCGATGAAGATCGGCTCGTCTTCCTGACCAAACGCAATCGGCCCAATCTCGCTCATTCCCCACTCGGTAACCATGCGCCGTGCTAGGTCGGTGGCCTGCTGCAGGTCGTTCTGTACGCCGGTGGTTGTTTCGTTGTAGACAAGCTGCTCGGCGACGTAGCCCCCGTATGAGATCTTGATGCGATCCTCGAGCCAGCCGCGCGCCTTGCTGTATTCGTCGCGTTCGGGCAGCGACAGCGCCAAGCCGAGCGCCCGCCCGCGAGGTACGATCGTGACCTTATGCAGCGGATCGGCGTGCTTACAGTAGTAATGCATCAAGGCGTGCCCACTCTCGTGATACGCGGTCTTGCGTTTGTCTTCCTCGGTGATAAGGCGGGACTTCCGCTCGACACCCATCAGAAGCTTGTCGCGTGCCTGCTCGAAGTCTTCCATCTCGATATGCGTCTTGTCTTGTCGCGCTGCATACAACGCGGCCTCGTTCGCCAGGTTCGCAAGGTCGGCACCCGAAGAGCCCGGGGTTGCACGCGCAACGCGTTTCAGGTCTACGTCGACCCCCATGGGCAGCTTAGAGCAATGCAGGCGCAGGATGTCCTCGCGCTCTTTCATGTCGGGCATATCGACCACGACCTGACGGTCGAACCGCCCGGGGCGGAGCAGCGCGGGATCCAGCACGTCGGGCCGGTTGGTCGCGGCGATGATGATGACGCCTTCCTTCGACTCGAACCCGTCCATCTCAACGAGCATCTGGTTCAAGGTTTGCTCGCGCTCGTCGTGACCGCCGCCGTATCCGGCGCCACGCGTACGGCCGACCGCGTCCAACTCATCGATAAATAAGAGACACGGCGCGTTTTTACGACCTTGGTCGAAGAGGTCGCGCACGCGGCTCGCCCCAACGCCGACAAACATCTCTACGAAGTCTGAGCCGGACATATGGAAGAACGCGACGTTGGCCTCGCCGGCGCAGGCCTTCGCGAGCAGCGTTTTGCCGGTACCGGGGCCACCGACAAGCAGTACACCCTTCGGGATCTTGGCACCCATCTTCGAGAACTTGTCGGGGCTCTTGAGAAACTCAACCACCTCTTGCAGCTCGTACTTTGCCTCACGATGCCCCGCTACGTCGTCGAAGGTGAGTTTCGCTCCTTCATCGATGAAGCGCTTCGCTTTGCTCTTACCGAACGAGAACGCCTTGTTTCCGCTTCCTTGAACCTGGCGGAACATAAAGAAGATGAAAAAGAAGATGATGAACCACGGCAGGAACTCGAGCACCATACGAAACGGTGAGACAGGGCGCTCCATTCCGGTGAACCGCACGTCGTACTCGCGAAGCTGCCGCACCAGTTCGGAATCGAAATACGGAATGTGCGTCTGAAAATCGCTGCGCTCGCCGTCGGCGGTTCTAAAGGTGCCGGTTATCTCGGTCTCGTCCATGATCGTGACGCTCTCGATCTCGCCGGCCTCGAGGTGCGATAAGAACTGCGAATACGGGATTTCATCGGGGGTTTCACCGGTGTCGGAGAACAACAGCACGACGAACATGCTGACGATAGCTACCAGAAAGAACAGCGCAAACCGGTTGTTCTTGAAGTTAAAGCTCATGTTTCCCGGTTCACGTGGTTCGGGATTCTGTTTGTTGTCGCTGCCGTTGCGATCATTGTTCTGCATATGGCGGTTAAACTCCGTCAAAAGTAATTCGAACTGCCCCTGCTGTGGGGCCGAGCTCGGCGCCCGTGCTCGCCGCTCGCGCAGAGAGCATATCGGGCCGCTCGAACGGGGCTCCGAGCACCGCGAGCACTCCCTCGCGGTCTTCTAACACCGGAACAAGACTTTTCTGTTCCTCACTCAAGCCCCATGCTGAAAAGATATTCTTGATCTTCTTGGTGCCGGCAACCGTCTTCAATGTGTCTCCGTGACGGCGCGAGCGCACGAGCAGCGGACCTTTAACCACCGCTCGGTCAACGAAAAGCCCGGCGCCTGCGGTACAATCTCCGGCGCTCGTGGTGGTAATCGAAAGCATCCCGACGGCACCAATCGGCACGGACATATCTTTCAATACAACAAAAACATACCCTTTTTTTGCGTTTAGGACAACATCGGAGGCACAGAAAAGACCGTCTCGCGAGAGCCGAAGGTGCAAACCGGCCCCGCGCAGCACCGTGCCGTCGTGGCGGGGGCGCGTTGAGCCGACCAGCGGCTCGAGAAACCGGTGGGAAAGCGGCTCCCCGCCGGGAAACAGCCGGTCGTAGGCCTGCAGTAGCGCTTCGCGACGCAGCGGGGGCGGCAACGCGTAGAAGCGCTCCGCCTCGCAGCGCAGCGTGCTACCGCTATCGTCGGCAGTATACCACGGACAGCGCGAGGCGGCCTCGGTGCTCAGAAACGTCGCGAGTTCGGCGTGGCGTCGTGCTCCCGCGCGTACCGAGCTTCGGTATCCCGCAAACTCCCGCTCGAGCAGCGGCATGAGTTTTGCCCGTACGCGGTTGCGCGCGAAACGTAAAGAACGATTGCTCTCGTCGTCTATGTACTCAAGCCCAAGTTCGGCGATATACGCCTCTATCTCAACGCGAGTTACCGAGAGCAAAGGCCGGAGTACGCACAACCGGCGCTCCGCTGCGATCGTGCCGCGGCCCGGCAGCGGTCCGTACTCTGGGATTCCGGCAAGTCCGCCCGGTCCGCTTCCCCGTAGGAAGCGATACAGGCAGGTCTCGAGGTGATCGTCGAGGTGGTGCCCGGTCGCGACGTACTCGGCGTTGCATTCGGCGGCCGCATCGGCCAGTGCACGGTAGCGCAGCTGCCGTGCGGCGGCCTCCAGGCCGGAGCCGGTGCCCCCGGCCTCGGCCGCGACCGTTCCCGGCGGGATGTATCGCACCACCAGCGGAACGCCGAGCTCGGCGCAGAGCTGCTCAACCGAGCGTTGCTCGCGCGCATGGCTCTCGGCGTTCCGTAGACCGTGGCTTACATGCGCCGCGTGCAACTCGAACCGGAGCGCAGCCGAGACGCTGCACAGCGCCCGCAGTAGCGCGACGCTGTCGCGTCCACCCGAGACCGCCGCTACGACCGCGGCACCCTGTTTCGGAATGTATCTGCTGCAGAATGCGGCAACGTGCTCAGTTACCGACCGGCGACCTTGTGTTGAACTCATTCATGACCTGCGAAAGATCGGCTTCGGCAAGCCGTATAATCGCCTGCGCGGCACGCGCGCAGGCGCGCTGAGTTCGCTCGGCCTCGTCGTGATCCGGTATGCCGAGGACGTGCTCCACCACCGATTGTCCCGGCGCGGGGCGCCCGATTCCGATATACACCCGAATGAACTCCTCCGAGCCGAGTATCTCGATAATGGACTTCAGCCCGTTGTGCCCGGCCGAGGAACCGCCCCGCTTCACACGAACGAGTCCGGCCTCAAGATCGAGGTTATCGCAGACCACCACCACGCTCGACGGCTCAACTCCGCTGAGCATCACCGCTCGCGCAACCGCCCGGCCGCTGCGGTTCATATACGTAAGCGGGCGCAGAAGCCCTATTCGAAGCGCGCCGGTGTCGTACACCCCGTACTCAAACTCGTTGCACCACGGCTTGCGAAGCCGAACGCCGAGCGTTTCCAACGCACGAAACCCGACGTTGTGTCGGGTTTCGCTGTACCGAGATCCGGGGTTGCCTAAGCCGACTGCCAGTAGCGAGACTTGGCCGCTACTCTTCCGATTCTTCCGCACCTTCGCCTTCGGCCTGTTCGCCTTCGAGCTCGCCTTCCTCGACGCCTTCTTCCTCTTCCTCGGCCTCAACTTCGCGCTGCTGATGCTCGACCAGCGCGAGAACTTGATCTTGATTGCTGAGAATCTCGACTCCCGGGGGCGGGGTGATGTCGGAGACATGGATGGAATCGCCGATATTGAGCTCCGAGATATCGATCAAGATCTCCTCGGGGATGTCCTTCGGCAGACATTCGATATCGAGCTCGCGAGTGGGAATGCTGAGGACGCCGCCTTCGCGAACCCCAACCGGTGTACCGGTGTGGTGCACCGCGACATGCGTCTTGAGCTTCTTGCCGCGCTCGATCTCGAAAAAATCGAGGTGCAGCGTCTGCCCGCTGAGCGTATCGACCTGATAATCCTTGATGAGAACGTCGAACCCCTTCCCGTCGAGATCGATATGGATGATCGCGCTCTCGGCGACGCTCTTTACCGTGTCACGGAACTCGCGCGCATCGATCGTGATGACCTCCGGTTCATGATGACCGTAAATCACGGCAGGAATTTTGCCGGACTTTCGCAAGCGTCGTGCTGGACCGCTTCCGGCGGCCTTGCGCGGCTCGGCCCGTAGTGTTTTAGCCTCCATCGGGTTGCTACTCCTTACTTACTGATACTGAAGCGGCAGGATCAAAACCTGCGCGTACGGGGCGAAAGCGCCAAACGAAAAACGGCCCCGCACGTTATAGTCGGTAGATATTCATAGCACAGAGAGCCCCGAGACGCAAGAGGGGCGCCGGCGTTTGCGCCGGCGCCGTTTGCTGTGGGCGTTTGCGTGTGCGGCCACGGCCTTCGGCGCCGGCGCGGCTCGGCGCGGCTCGGCGCGCTACTCCTCGCTCACGGTTTTGTCGAGCGCATCCGCGAGCTCTTCCTCGGCACGCGCATCATACCCCTGTAGAAACGCGTGCAGATAGCTCTGCAAAATCGCCCAGTTTTCTCCGTGCGGGCGCAGAATCCAATGCCCGCGTTGCTCAAGCAGCATCTGCCGAGCGACGCGCTGTGAGTACAGCTGAGTTCGAAACGCGCTGTACTCAGACAGCGGCGTGACCGCCTCACGGAGCGCGTCCTGATCTTCCGGGTCGGGCCGCCGAAAGAGCGGCTCGCGTCGGTTTCGGGCGCGATCGATCACCGCCCGAACGGCCTCAAGATCCACCCCGTTCTCGGACGCATGGCTCCGGCCGGTTCCCTCGAACTCAAACCGAGCTTGGGCCGGTTCGGGCGCGCTATGCCGGCCGCGACGCAGCTCTTCCGAGAGTTTCATGGTGTAGGTGTTATACAACACGTTGTCGGTGGAGAGTACCATTCGCCGCATCGGCTCCTCGCCCGCGAACCTGCGGTAGTACTCCAGCATCTCGGTAACCGCAAGATCGGTTTGCACGTAATCGCGTAGGTCGCGCAGCAGGCCTCCGAGCGCGCCGAGGTCGCGAACGCCCAGATCGTTAAACCGTCGCCGGATACCGTCTAGAATAACCTGCTGCCGATCGGCGCGATCGAAATCGCTGGTCGTTTGCCGCGACCGCGCAAACGCAAGCGCCTCCCAGCCGCTGAGCTCGTGCCGGCCTCGATCGAGCACCAAGCCGAACCGGTGCTCTCCGTCGCCATCTTTACCCACGTATATGTCGTGATCTTCGAACTCATGGTCGAGCTTTACCTCTACGCCGCCGAGAGCATCCACCGCGTCGGTAAAGGCCGACATCTGAATCACGATGTAATGATCGATCGGTATATCGAGCAGACTCCCGAGTTCATCCATCCAGTACTCGGCTCCGTACGAAGCAAGGAGCGCGTTGATCTTGTTCCCTTCGAACCAGATATCTCGCGGAATGCTGACCAGTGCAGGAGCACCGCCGTCGAACGGTACCACCAGCAACATCATCGAGTCGGTAAGCGCTCCGTCGGCGCCGGCGAGGAGAACGGTTAGCGAACTGTCGCGGGAGGAAAAATCGAGCGTCCCGGCGGTTTCGCGATCGCTCGGCGCTCGTTCAAGCGCCGCCGATTGTAACGCGGGGGGACGTGCAAAGCGATAACCGAGCACGGCGCCTCCGCCGATGAAAGCGAGCGCCGCGAGGAGGGTAATTGCTATGATTGCTGAACGTTTCTTAAGCGATGCCATGCTCAAGCTCGGCGGAAAGGAAGATCTGGGACGGCAGGATTCGAACCTGCGAATGCCGGGATCAAAACCCGGTGGCTTACCGCTTGCCGACGTCCCAAGGAATCAGCGCTATCTGTACCGTATGCGACTGTGTGCGTATGTATTACCCGAAAACCCGTTTAAGGGTCAAGAGGCGAGTAGGTTCGTGGGAATGGTGACGAGGAAGCTCGTGGCGTTACTCCTGCTGTCCGTCGTCCCCCGGAGCGTCATCCTCCGCCCCCCGCCCGTCGCCGCCGTCTTCGTCCCCGAGCGCCTCGTAAGCGTCGAGTATGCGAGACTGTAGCTCGGTTCGAAAGTCGGAGTTAATTGGATGGGCTACGTCCTTGTACTCTCCGGTCTTGGTTTTACGGCTCGGCATCGCGATGAAGACACCGCTTTTCCCTTCGATGATCTTCACGTTGTGGATAACAAAGCAGTCATCGAACGTTACCGTTACGTAGGCCTTCAGTTTCCCTTCGCCGCTTACTCGCCGGATCCGAATGTCTGTGATCTGCATCAGGCTGCTCCTTCGACGTTGTCCCACGATCGCTTCACTTAGCGGAAACCTGCGCTTCGCCCTCCTGCGTTCCGGTCGAAAACCACAGTTCCTCCATATTAACTGAAACTTATACGCAAATACCGAATGCTGTCAAACCATGATTACGCAGATTTGTATCTTTAGGGGGAGTTTGTTCCGTTTGTGCTCTGAAATACCACCTCGCCGTCCAGCCACAGCCGCTCGAGGTCGTAAAACTCGCGCAACTCCGCCAGCATGACATGCACCACCACGAAACCGCAGTCGAACAGCACCCAGCCGGAATCGTCGCCGCGCTTCTGGGACCTTGCAGGCTCGAGATCCAACTCAGCGAGCGCATCACGAAGACGCCGAACCAGACCGTGCAGGTGCGCATGACTGCGCGCGCCGGTAATCACAAAGTAATCGGTAACCGTAGATACCGCCCCAATCTGTAGCGCAACGGTCCGCTCGCCCCCTTCATCGGCAATGCGGTGCGCCAGGGCAAGCACTTGCGCCTTCCGTTGTTCCATCGTTTGTATTTCGTCTACCATAGGCATCATATCCTTCGCCGCTGAGCTATCGTACATAGCGTCCGTCGAAATCGTTTCCGAGAATCACCGTGACGTCCACGTTCGGCAGGGTCGAGAGCGCACTCTCGGTCATGATGTGCGAGCTGCCCACGATCTGCGCCGCGCGCTCTGCGTATGCCGGGTCACCGGTCCTGCTGATGAACACCGTGTTCTCTACCTCGGCGGTCTCGGCGTTTCCGATCGAAACCACCTCGAAGCCGTACCCTTCGTACAACTCGCGCGTGCGCCGCGCGAGCCCATTTACCGTGGTGCCGTTTAGGATCTCGAGGCGCACCGTCGCGCCGTCGAGCAGAGGAGCTTCCTCGGAACGGAGCGTTTCACGCAGCTGCCGAACCGTCTCGCGCAACCAGCGACCCTCGAAGTGTGGGAACAACAGCTCTTGCGCCTCGCCGTCGGCCTCCACCGTTCTGGTTACGCCCTGCACACGCCGATAGACCATCTGCTCCGAGGCGAGTTCACCGAGCGCACCGGCCATCGCGATGAGAGCGCGTCTATCGAGGTTGGTTTCTACACGCTCAGCAAAGTAGGGAGCGACCTCGGATCTACCGAGGTATTCGCTGCGTTCGCCGAGGCGCAGCAACACCCGTTGCACAAAGCGTTGCGCACGAGTGACGCGCTCCACGCCGCTTTTGTGCTCGAGCGTGGCGTTGAAGTACTGCCGCGCCTTGTGACCGTCGAGCACCACGTTACCCGCCGGAAACAGCTGCCCTTCGCCGAGCGCGTCGACCACGGTGTCCGAGAGAAACAACTCAACGCCCTCGGCGAGATCGATGATTTCGGTGAGCTGTTGCTCCTCGATCGCAAGATAGAACTCGATATCGAGATCGAGCATCTCGGCAATCTCGTCGCGATACCGCTCCGGGCCGTACTCGCCGAGCAAGCGGTCGATACGGTCGACGCGCTGTAGCTCGCCGATCATGACACCGAGATTTCCCGGCAGATCTATCAAGCTCGCACGCCGCGTCTCGGGCTGATAGAGCAACACCTGTGTGCTGAGCGGCCTGCCCTCGCTCGTAATCGTGATGACCGCCGCAAATTCCTCGTTCGCGGCAACAAGATCGGTAATGCGGTCTGTCTGGATCTGGAGGCGTATGAGGATGACACTGCCGACGATCGTGACCAGGATCAGAACCCCGAAAAAAATGCCGGCATCGAGTTTCAGTTTGTTGTTTCCGTTCCCCACGCTAACGGTACCCGACCTCACGGTACAGCGATTGTGCGGTTATTATGGCGTGCACCGCATCCGGCACCAGGTAGCGAAAGTTTCGCCCGCTGCGGATGCGCGCCCTCACTTCAGATGATGACACCGGCAACGGCGCGTTGTCAATACGCCGGTGCGGGCCGACCGCGGTGAGCTCTTCGCCGCCTTCGCGGTACGCCACCAGGATGTCTACAAGTTGCCGCAGCTCCTCCACGCGCTCCCACTGCGAGAAACTCGGGGTAAGGTCGTCACCGATGATGAGACCCGGCCTTGGCTCATCGGGATAACGGTTCAAGAGATACTCCACGGTGTTGATCGTGTACGACGCGCCTTTCTGTTCGAGCTCGTACTCCTCTACCTCGAACTCGGGCCTGTCGGCTACCGCGGCCTGCAGCATCACCAGCCGGTCTTCCTCATCGGCCGAAGGCGCCTGCTCTTTGTGCGGATTGCGGTACGCCGGAACGAAGATCACTCGATCGTACCCGAAGCCGTTGATCACCTCATCGGCGATGAAGAGATGTCCGTGGTGAACCGGATCGAAGCTCCCGCCGAAAACCGCGTAACTCATCGCTCACGACCTCGCCGACCGGGTTTGTCATGCGCCTCGCCCCCGGAACGCCCGGGTTGTTCTCCTGACGCGCTTTCCTGGATCTGGCCGGTTTCGTCCGCGAGTTGCAATAAGATGTTGCGAAGCTTGTCTAGGCCGTCGCCGGTGGCGGTGGAGACCGCTACGACACGCGCGGCCGTCTCGTGCTCGAGCGCCTCGGTAAGCGAATTGAGCTCGATGCGATCGGGGTCGAGGTCGAGCTTGTTCGCGACCACAAGACGCGGCTTGCGCGTTAGTGCGGCCGAGTAGCGTCCTAGCTCCTGTTCGAGCAGGCGGTAACTCTCGAGCGCTATGCCGCTTCCGAGTTCCACCACGAACGCAATCGCCGCGGTCCGCCCAAGGTGCTTGAGAAAGGTGGTGCCGAGCCCGGCCCCGGAGGCGGCGCCTTCAATGATCCCCGGCACGTCGGCCAGCACCACATCGCGCTCGTAACGACGGAACACCCCGAGGTACGGCGTGCG
>PUOW01000006.1 GCA_003552185.1 Spirochaetaceae bacterium | reverse complement strand
TCCATCCATTAACTGGGTGATTGTACTATAACATACCAGATTGGTGTTGTCCAGTACTTTTTAAAGTCCCATATTACAATTTTAACTTGCTTTCACCGTCCATATAGTTAAAAAATCAAAAAGTTTCTAGGGCTAAAAAAATGTAAAAGCGATGCTATTAAAGAAATAGAAAAGGGTTATTAGAAAACTCAAGCAACTTAATAAGTGGAACTCACGAAAAGAAGCCTGCAAATTAATTGTCCATTTAGTTTTAATCGTTAGGATTAGAATCGGGTTTAAACAGGGGGAAGAGCCATGAAAACAATTTCTAAATTGTTATTGTTCCTTATTACATTTTTCTTTATTTTTGGATGGAAGATTACAAATTTTCTGGATATAATCTATGTTTTATCAGGATTTTTAATGGTGTTTGTTTTTTTAATTATAAGACCCTCCATAAATAAAAAATTCTTATTATTTTCTCTTTTTTTGCTTCTTATCTCAATTTATTCTTTGTTAATTGTTGTGCTTCATGGAAGCATGGAAGCATTTACTGCATATAGAAGCATGAGTTCATTGCTTAATTTTATGGGAGGCATGGCTATTGTTATATTGTTTAAGAAACATTTCAAAGATGATTTTCCATATAAATTACTAAATTTTATTTTTTTATCAATTGTTTTTCATGGGATTATTATTATTGGGATGTATATAAATGATAATTTTCGAGAACTTATTTATGGGATTACTTCTGGACTTGAACGTGTGAATTTGGTTTACCCTGTAATCCAAGGCTTAAGAGTCCCTGGTCTAACTTATGCTCTTTCTCAAACTTCTCTAGTTCAGATGTTTGGGGTTTTTATTTTGGTTTCATTCTTTAATAATCAAAAAAGGATGTCGGGTTTCCAACAATTTTTTTTAATCTTTTGCTTAGTGACAATAATAACGTCTATTTTTCTTACTGGAAGAAGCGGGATGTTAATTGGTCTTATTTTAATTCCTTTTGTTCTCTTTTTAATGTTTAAAAATGGAATCCTTGAATTCCAAGTAAGAAAGTTAACCACTTTTGTGGCTTTTGGCAGTTGTTTACTTCTTTTGACTATTTTCGTAATGCCTGAACATTTTTTCGAATACAACGTTGCTTTATTTGATGAGTTAATTGATTTGCTGAAAAAAGGACAGTCCGCAACGATGGTGTATATATATGAAAATATGATTTTTTTTCCTGAAGATCCCCTAACTTTTTTATTCGGCTCTTCTGCTTTTGGAAGAGGAAAAACTTTTATTCCAAGTGATGTAGGCTATATTAGAAGTATTTTCGCATTGGGGATAATTGGGACTATATTAATGCTTGTTCCTTTTTTATATGGAATTAAAATAAGTTTGTCCTTAAGAAAAAATTATAAATTGTTTGGTATAGTTTCCGCAGCAATCTTATTAGGATCATTAATCTTAAACTTTAAAGAACTTGCATTGTTTACAAGGAATCAATGGTCTATTCAAGCTCTTTTGATTTGTGCAATTTTTGAATTAAAAAAAAAGGAAGCAGTACCTCGGCAATCTCCTCAAAAAAACAACAGGGATAAAATTTCCATGGATTAGAACTTACTAAGTCTATTTATTTTCACGAAGGATTGGGTGTAATATTTTTGGATGTGAGAATAAAATGTGAGGTGAAACTTAATTGAAAATATGGTACGTTTTAATGGAGTTCCCAAGTTTATCAGAAACATTCGCTTGTACTGATATTCGAAAATTGAAAGAAATAGGAGTAAGAGTTGAAGCCTTATCTTTTTTTAGGTTGTCCCGAAAAAAGAAACAGTTAATACAACAAAGGGGAATTGGAAACGTTTACATTGATCATAATAGTTTGAAAAAATTTATTGAATCATTGTTTTTGTGTGTTTTTAATTTTGGTATTCTCTTAAAAACTTTACTTTGGCTAATATCAATTTCATGGAAACAACCAAAACATTTGTTAAAAAGCATCTATTTATTGCCTAGATCGATTTGGTTTTTTCAAAAACTTAAGAATAACAAACCAGATGTAATTCATTTTTTTTGGGGACATTATCCTTTGGTTTTTGGTTACATGGTGATTAAATTTTTCCCAAATATTCCTGTTACTGTTTTTTTAGGAGCATATGATTTAGAAAGAAAATTCCCGGGGACAAAATTCGTAGCCAATAAGGCTGATTTAGTTTTTACTCACACTAAATCAAATATTCCTAAGATTAGGACTTTAGGAATAAAGAATCAAATTGAGGTTATATATCGAGGCTTGGATTTAAATTTATTTAAAAAGAAAGATATTAAAATTTCCAAAAAAGATCAAAACAAGATTATTTCTGTGGGGAGATTAATTAAATCAAAGAAAATGGATGATGTATTACATGTTTTTAAAATGCTTAATAAATACAATGATAGCTTAAGTTTGTATGTTTTAGGGACAGGTCCAGAGGAAGCAAATTTAAAGAAAAAGGCCGTAGAGCTAGGTATTTTCAGGAGAGTTTTTTTCCTTGGGCATTTATCACATGATGAAGTGATCGATACCTTGATTTCTTCTTCAATCCTTTTGTTTTTATCAGAAAAAGAACGTTTGCCCAATGTAGTCAAAGAAGCTATGGCCTCAAAATGTCTTTGCATAGTAAGGCAGACGCAGGGAATTGAAGAATTAATCGAAAATA
>PUOW01000093.1 GCA_003552185.1 Spirochaetaceae bacterium | reverse complement strand
CGGACCACTTCTTCGGAAGGGAAGGCAGCCGATTGGGTCCGCATCCAGCCCGTATACTTTGTCCAGATGGCCCCCGGACGTGTAAGGCTTAAGATCTGTAGTATACCCAGTGCAATACAGGCCAGCGTAACGTAAGCCTCGATGGCCCGGAAGGTTTTGGCAATCGATTCCAGTTGTTTTTCGTCTGTAATACGGGCGAGATTCGGGGCCGAGGTTGTAAGTTTCGGCAGGCTCGAGCTCCAGAAACGATAGCAGAACGCCCCCAGGAGCTGTTTGAGCCATTTAAAGGTCAGCTCAATCTTAAAGCGATAGCTGTAAGCCAGAATGATAGTTTCCGGGCTAAAGTCAAGATTGGAGCAGCTAAAGATGCACGTATCATCACCATCGCGAACCAGGACAAAGCGGAGTCTTTCGCCGATGGGTTTCCAAAAGAGGTCCAGGCACAAATACGAGACGCTTTTTTTCACGCCGTAGGTCGTGACCTCGGTCGGGATAAAATCATCGGCCCGGGTTTCAAATTGCTCACAGAGTTTGACCCTGCCGTCAAATGTTCCCGTATCGTTAGCATAGCTTCTGTAGCCGACAGCGTTTTGTTTGGCCCTGGTGATCACATGCAGCAAGCGCTCGCCCCGTTCATCAAGACACTCCCGGGCCATGGTAAAGGTGGAGCCCACAGCAAAGTAGGCATCCAGGACAAGGACACTCTTTTTTCCCAGCTGGGAGACAACCCCCTGAGCAAGAGCTAGCATGAGCGTAGCGATGGTCACCTTGGTTTCCCCCGCAACCTGTGGGGGCTTTCGGCCCAGGAGGGCACGGAGTCTTTGCACCCCCTCATGGACCTCGGCCTTAAGCGGCAGGGCCAGAGACCGGCCGGCCGAACCCACAAGCACGCTCAGTACGCCGAAATGGTGCCCCCGGATATAGGGTGCTTTTCCCACATTCTCCGACGGCTGGTGGAGCCGTTTCACCCCCGGCATTTTGCGGGCTTCTTTCCCCGCCTTAACCCCATCGCCGATAAGCACTACAAAGCCCTGGATGCAGGCCGGCGCACAGTGTTCTTTCACACACCCGATCCAGGCTGCGACAATGCTGTCCAGCTCCCAGGAGGAGGCCCGGAAGAAGTGGAGCAGGGAGGGGTAACAGGTCGGTTCTAAAAGAAAGGCCCGTACCAGAGAAGAGACCCCGTGGGTATCCCAGCGGATAAGGAAACCGAACACCACCACTACAAACCAGCGGAAGGCGGCCTTGCGCCGGAAGCAGGGACGGAACCCTGAAAGGATCCTTTCGATCGTTTCAATCATGGAGGCCCACCCCCTGGGACTGCGCATGGGGACAGAGGCTTCGAATCCGTTGTACGACCTGAGGTGTGACCTGCCCCCGACCCTGCTCTTCAAGCCAGTCTGAGACCAGTGCACACAGTAAAGCACCGTCTACCGCCTGGAGCGAACGACGGAGCGTCGGCTCACTGGGCGCCCCGTTTGGTTTGCGGCAGCCAAAGCGGTACAGGACCCGCCAGGGGAGGGAGGCAACCCAGTTGGAGACCTCCATGTACTCGGTTTTGATCCCCGCTAAAAGCGCACAGACCGCAAGCGAAAGGAGTACCGCCCGGTGGTGCCGTTTTCCTCTGTTTTTGCGCCATGTGGGCACTCGGTACAGCCTTTCTTGCAGCCCGTTATCGTCCAGGATATTCACCCGGTTCAGATTGACCAGCGGTTTGCGCCTGGAGCCGGTTGCGAGGACCGGGCTGAGGAACGGTGCCGTGAGGAGCCTCCGCGCCTTGTTGCGGATGGGGCGTACAAAGATCAGCTTTTTGTTCCCGTGGTAGTAATAGTTCCCCGCATCCAGCCCGTAGCCCTTTGTGCGTCCAACCACAGTAAAACCGGCCGCCCGATACGAAGTCCCGTGAAAGTGGGCGGGATCGACAAAAGTTTCCGCCAGCACCACCGGGTGTCGATAGGCCCCCACCCAGTCGCAAAAGAGCCGCTTTCGGTTGAGGGCCAGGGCCTTTGAGGCCAGGTTTTTGATTTTCACCCCGGGCAGGATCAGAAACCGCGAATTGTTGACAACATATTTAAAGCGCTGCTTGCGCTGCGTTTCGCACCAGCCGATCCAGCGGTCGCGGTCGGCCAGCTTAAAGGCTGCACCGCTCCACCCCAAAAGCGCAACCCAGCGGTTTTCGATGGTGGCCACATAGCGCACAGACTCCCCTACAAGGCGGGCAGAGCCCAGATAGTGGTGGGTTGTAACTAAACGGTTCCAGCGTGCTTTTTCACCTTCTCGGATAGGACGTACCTCGAGTGCATCGAGAGGCCTGCTTTCGCTCCTTGTGTCCTGCATACCCTATCCCCCCTTGGGTCCGGTTTGTTCTATTGTAAACCGGGCCAGGGATAAAAGCTAGTCGGATAAGGAAGGATAACAGCAGGTACAAGCCCGAGTACTTGACGGTGGAGACAATAGGGGGAGTATTTGTACATTTCCGGCCTATCTTGCTGGTTTTTGCCGTTTTCCGCAGGATCACCAAAAGGACTACTGATGGAAGCGATGTTCCTTTGAAGGGTCAAATTAGGGATTGAAAGATTGGGACAAGAATGGGACATGAACACTTGATAACACTCCATGTGAGTGATATAATAATAATAAATTTTGGCTCAATTTAAATTCCGCGTT
>PUOW01000334.1 GCA_003552185.1 Spirochaetaceae bacterium | reverse complement strand
GGCCCGCCTGTTCGGCGCCCTCGGCGTGAAGGACCTGAAGTTCGCCTACGCCTTCTGCGACCGTTTCGAACCCGGCACCACCCTCTACGGCCCCGACGCCGACGCCAAGATCAAGGCCCGCATCGAAGCCGTGTTCGACGCATAAGTACCGGGGTCGGACCAAGCCAATCCTCTGTTTTCAAAATCAAAACACCTGCAGAGCGGCCCTGTGGAGAGCTTAAAGCGCCATTTTCCGCCCGAAAAATGGCCGTCTACGCGCTGAACCGGTCACCACACGCCCACCGATTAGCCCCCCGCGGTGGCCACCCAATCCGTTGACCCCCCGTTTTCAAACCCAAAATGGCCTGTCTAAGGCCTGGCTGGACCCCCAAAACAGGACCGTTTCATCTTCCAATCAGGCACTTGCCTTGGTCCGACCCCCGGGGGGGTCTGGCAGTCAGCGGGACCCGCGGCCGAAAAGCACGACTTCCACGGTCTGGGCGATGGTCAGCAGATCCAGGGCGATGCTGGGGTTCTTCACGTAGTACAGGTCGTACTGCAGCTTCTCGAGGGCATCCTGCTCCGAGGCGCCATAGGGGTAGTTGATCTGTGCCCAGCCGGTCAGGCCCGGCTTCACCCAGTGACGGTGCTGGTAGTACGGCAAGCGTTCCGAGAGCTGGCGGACGAAAACGGGGCGCTCGGGGCGGGGGCCGACAAAGCTCATGTCGCCGCGGATCACATTCAGAAGCTGCGGCAGTTCGTCGAGCCGGGTCTTGCGGATGAAGCGGCCGAAGCGGGTGATTCGGGCATCGTTCTGCTCGGCCCAGCGCGGCTTTCCGTCGATCTCCGCGTCCATCACCATGCTGCGGAACTTGAGCAGCGTGAACTGGCGACCGTACTGGCCCACTCGCACCTGACGGTAAAGGACCGAGCCCCGTCCGCGGCTCTCCACCAGGATCCCGGCAGCCGTGAGCAGCATGAACGGCCAGGCCACCGCCAGGAGGCCGAGGCTCGCAACGACATCGAGCGTGCGCTTGGTAACGTCCCGGTACAGACTCTGGCGAAACCCGCGCGAGAAGATCATCGCGCTGGGGCGAAGGGTGTCCAGTTTCACCACCCCTGCCTCGCGCTCGAAGAAATGCGTGATGTCGAGCACGTCGACGCCGCTCATCTTGCAGGCGATCAGCTCGTCGAACGGGACTCCTCCGCGCGCGTCGTCGAGGGCAACCACCACGTCGTCGATGTGATGGAGTGCAACATACTGGGCCAGCGGAAGCTCGGGATCGATGAACCGCCCGGCGTTCACCACCCGGGCCTCGGTCGGTCCGGGGACAAACCCCGCCACTATGAATCCATGCCGCCCTTTCCGGTGCGGGATCCGGTTAATCAGCTCTGCATTGTGCCCTGCGCCCAACACCAGCACCTGGCGCCGGAACGTATCCAGTTCAAGCAAGCGAACGCCGATGAACCGGGTCATCAGCAGCCCAAGGAATGCGAGAGCGAACGCCACCGCAAGCGCTCCTCGCCCTACGGACGCCTGCGGCAACAGGTAGAAAAGCCCGGCCAGCACGGCGGCCCCCAGTATCAGCGCCCCAGCGAGCCGTAACAGCGTACTGCTCAGCGTGTGTCCGGCGCCCCGCCGGTAAAGACCCATGCTGAGCATGGCCGCGACGTTGACCGCCGCGAAAAGGGTGAAGGCCTGCACTGGCTCGCCAGGGCCGGCAGCCGCCCCAATGCCCGAGGACAACCAGATTCGCAATGCCACTTCGAAGGCGACCAAAAGGACGAGGAACTCCGACAGTGCGAGCAGCACCATCGAGGACGAAATGTCCCGACCCAAAAGTTGCAGGTGACCGTGCCGGAACCGCAGGGACTGCCGACCACGCGGAGGGGCAGCCATCGGCAGTGGCAGAACGTGGAGGTCGGCATGGACTTCAGAACCGTCGGGCGCTGTGCCCTCCGGGCTGCCAGCCGCCTTATCCCGGTTTCGAGGTGATTCCGCCACGTCGTCCATTGTCTGCGCCCACTCCTGTCTTCGGGGACGGGCATGCACGTCGCGTGCCGGGCCGCATGAGAAGAAACAGCCAACCCACGCGGGGTGTTTCCCAACGCAGGAAATCGCGAAACTCCCGGGTGGGTGACGGATTTTCACGCGCGTGTGACACATTTGGTCACAGAGAGCCCAACGAACAATGCGGCATGCAAGCCCGGAAACGCGAGGATGACGTGCGCCCGCCTTCCACAGACGGTGCTTGACCGAAGGGGCATTCACCCCGAGACTGCAGGCCCATCGGGAACGGACTCCGACGACGCATATCCGGCAGGTCAGACCTCATGTACGAAGCCTTTTTCGGACTCAACGCCGATCCCTTCCGACTGAGTTCGGATCCGCGTTTCTGCTTTGCGCACCGCAGTTACTCGCGTGCGAAGGCCTACGTGCAGTATGCGCTGCACCGGGCCGAGGGTTTCGTGATGGTGACGGGCCGTCCCGGGACCGGCAAGACCACGTTGGTCAATGATTTGATCGCGACCCTGCCAAAAAAGGAGGTCGTTGTTGCCACGCTGGTCAGCACGCAGCTGGAAGCGGACGACCTGTTGCGCATGACGGCATACGCCTTTGGGCTGGACTCCGACGCGGCTCGCAAGTCACAGGTGCTCCAGCGCTTGATGGAGTTCTTTGCGCAGCAGCACCGGC
>PUOW01000313.1 GCA_003552185.1 Spirochaetaceae bacterium | reverse complement strand
GGATCGAAACCGAGGCGCTCAATGAGCTCTATCAACGGGATTTTCTGCTGACCTGGAGGCATAGCCCGGCGGCGCTTCGTGCGGTTCTGCACACCGCCGAAGCGCTGAAGACGCTGCGCGGAGAAGGCAACGCAACGCGCGTATTCGAGAACGGGCTCGCGGTGTCGTTGTTTCGAGACAACAGCACCCGCACGCGCTTCAGTTTCGCCGGCGCCGCGGACCTTCTCGGCCTCGCGGTGCAGGATCTCGACGAAACGCGCTCGCAGATCGCGCACGGCGAGACGGTACGCGAAACCGCGAACATGATATCGTTTCTCGCCGAGGTCGTCGGAATCCGCGACGACATCTTCCTCGGCGCCGGACACGAGTACATGAGCGAGGTGGGCACCGCGCTCGCAGAAGGCTACCGCGAGGGCGTGCTCCCGCAGCGCACCACGGTCGTGAACCTACAGTGCGACCGCGACCACCCCACGCAAAGCCTCGCCGACCTCGCGCATCTCATCGAGTATTTCGGCGGCCTCGAGAACCTTCGCGGCAAAAAGATCGCGATGACCTGGGCCTACTCGCCGTCTTACGGCAAGCCGCTCTCGGTGCCGCAGGGCATCATCGGGCTCATGACCCGTTTCGGCATGCAGGTGAGCCTCGCGTACCCGCCGGGCTATAACCTCATCCCCGAGATCGAGGATCTTGCGGCCCGCAACGCCGCCGAGAGCGGCGGCACCTTCACGAAGCACGACAGCATGGCCGAGGCGTTTGAGAACGCCGATGTGGTGTACCCCAAGAGCTGGGCACCGTACGCGGTGATGCAGCGCCGCACCGAGCTGCTTACGCAAAAGGACAACGCCGGGCTGCAGGCGCTCGAGCAGGAATGCCTCGAGAACAACCGCGCCTATATCGACTGGGAATGTAACGCCGATCTCATGAGCCTGACCCGCGACGCACTCTACATGCACTGTCTTCCGGCCGACATCAGCGGGGTAAGCTGCGCACAGGGTGAGGTGAGCGCCGAGGTGTTCGAGCGGCACCGTCTCGCGACCTACCGCGAGGCGGGTTGGAAACCCTACATCATCGCGGCGATGATTCTGCTCTCGCGCATTCAAGACCCGCGCGCTACGCTCGAGCAGCTTGCGACCGCCGCCCGGCCGCGCGTGCATTGATCACGCGCCGGCGCTCGCAACGTCCCGCCGGCCGCGCGAGCGCGCACGGGTGCGGGCGCGGTCGCCAACTTTCACCGGCGGCGTGCGCTGTGGTACTGCTCGAGGGTGTCGAGATCGATGAGGATTTCGTCGCCGGCAACCGTGCGGGTTTCGGTAGCATACTCGGCAAGAAAGCGGCGCATGCTGCCGTACGCTTCCGGATCCGCCTCGAGCAGTGCCGGGATCAAGCTCGAGGATACCAACACCGGGTGGCCGCGACGGCCCTTGTGTTCCGGAAATGCCGCGTAGCGCGGCGGGTTCCGGGCCAGCTCGGTATAAATCTCGGGCGTGAGATACGGCATATCGGCCGGCGAAACAAAGAAGTACTCGGTGCGCACCTCGCGCGCCCCGCGCTGAATCGAGCTCAGCATTCCGCGCTCCCAGTCGTGGTTCAGCACAACTCGCAACTGCGGGCGTGGCTCGGATCGTTTATTGAGCGCGAGGTGATCGATGAGCTCCGCCCCTCGATACCCCGCAACCACGATAACCTCGTCGCAGCCGTGCTCGGCGTTGGCGATCGCGCGCTCGATGAGCGTGGCGGCCTCGAACGGCAGCAGCGGCTTGAAGACTCCCATGCGCGACGACCGGCCTGCGGCCGGAATAACGGCGGTAGTACCCGGCTCCATACTGGCCCGATTGTAACACGCTTAGCCGATGTCGTATGCTCGAAGCCATGCTCCCGATCGTCTGCCTCGACGTAGGCGGCAGCAGCGTAAAGGCCGCCGTCACGACCGTAGAGAACCCCGTTCCCGATTCCACCACACGGTACGAGCTCGACAGCCGAGCTTCGGCCGATGCAATCGTCGACCGACTCGCCGAGATCGTACGCCGTGAAGCCGAGCGAGTTTCGCACCCCTTTGCGGTGGGGATGGGGTTTCCCGGCCCCTGCGACTACGAAGCCGGCGTCTGTTATCTGCGGGGGCTCACGAAGTTCGAGGCGCTGTACGGCCTCTCGGTGCTGGAGCTCCTGCGCGAGCGCCTCGGCCTCGCCGGTCGCTCGGCGGTACGCATGCGGAACGACGCCGAGGCCGCGATCCTCGGCGAGGCGTTGTACGGCGTTGGGCAGGATACTACGCCGGTGCTCGGGCTAACGCTCGGAACCGGCATGGGGTCTTCGTTGATTAACCGACGAGAGGTTGTGCGGTTCAGCACACCGTACGGCGAGCGCGACGAGCTGTTTCCGTGGCCGGTTCACGACCCGGCCGACCGCAGATCCGCCGCGAGGCGCCAAGCCGACGACGTGTTTTCCACACGGGGCCTGATGCGCCTGGCCGAGTCGGCTGGGCTCGCGGTGAGCTCGCCGCTGGAGCTCGCCGGGCTTGCAGGCAACCACGACTCGCGCGCGCTCGAGACCTACCGCACCTTCGGCCGGCGGCTCGGCGAGTTTCTCACCGAGGTAATCGAACACCTCGGCGCGCATACCGAGCCGCCGCGCTTGGTTATTCTCCTCGGAGGCATCACCGGTGCGTTCGAGTTTTTCGCTCCCGCGGTCCGCGATCGCCTTCCTGTACCTGTTGTCCAAGGGCGGCTCGGCGAAGCGGCCGCGATCGCCGGTATTACCGAGCTATTCGCCGAGTAACTCGGCGCACGGCGCCGCACGACGGCTCACGACCGCGCACGGCGGCACACAGCGGTGTAGCGGGAGCAGCGGTGTAGCGGCGCAGCAGCGCGGCAGCTTTTGTTTGCGGACTCGTGATGCGTGCTTTACAATGTGCTTCGAGGAGCGCGCAATGGGAGACCGCATGCAGCCGCTGCCGTTCGAGCAGTTGCTTGATAGGATGACCGAGGAGTACCGCATCGCGCGTAGCGTGTTCGGTATCCACGAGAGCCTGTGGCACCGCCCCGACCGAGGCCGCAGCGTCGCGATTGCGGGAGAGCGCTGCGCGACCCCACTCGGGCCGGCCGCCGGGCCGCATACGCAACTCGCGCAGAACATCGTCTCGGCCTACCTCACCGGCAGCCGCTTCATCGAGCTCAAGACGGTCCAGATTCTGGACGCGCTCGAGATCGAGAAGCCCTGCATCGACGCCTTCGACGAAGGCTACAATACCGAGTGGTCGACCGAGCTGAGTCTGAACTCGGCCTGGGAAGAGTACGCTAAAGCATGGATTCTTCTGCACCTCGTTGAGGAGCTGTGGCACTTGCGGCCCGATGACGCCCCGCGGTCGTTTATGTTCAACATGAGCGTCGGCTACGACCTCGCCGGCATACAAAGCCCGGAGGTGCAGCGCTGCATCGACCGCATGCTCGAAAGCTCGGGCGAACCGAGGTTTCAGGCATGGCTACGCGCGGCGCAGACCGCGCAAGCGGCACAGCGAGCGCCGGAGATAGACGGGCGAATATGCGGGAGCGTCACGCTCTCCACGATGCACGGTTGCCCGCCGGACGAGATAGAGTCGATCTGCCGGCACTTGATCGAGGACAAAGGTCTCCACACCTTCGTGAAGCTGAACCCCACCTTGTTGGGTTACGACCGGGTGCGCGAGACTCTATCGGCGCTCGGCTACGACTACATCATGCTCGACCGCGCTTCGTTCGATCACGACCTCCGGTACGACACCGCGATTGAGGTACTGGCGCGTCTGCGCGAAGTTGCGGCGGCAGCCGGCAAGCAGTTCGGCGTAAAACTGACCAACACCTTGCCGACGGTGAACCGCGGCGGTCGCCTGCCCGGCGATCAGATGTATATGTCGGGGCGCGCGTTGTACCCGCTTTCGATCTCGCTCGCGGCACGTCTATCGGAGGAGTTCGACGGGACGCTTCCGATCAGTTACTCAGGCGGGATCGACGCGCAGAACATCGCCGAGGTCTTCGCCTGCGGCATCAAGCCGATCACGGTCTGTACAACACTCTTGAAGCCGGGCGGCTACACGCGGCAGAAGCAGCTCGCCGAGCTCCTTACGGGGTCCGCCGAGGGCTGGGAGCGAAGCTCGATAGACGTGAGCGCGCTCTCGAATCTCGCCGAGCGCGCGCGACACGATCGGCGCCTCGGCAAGGAGTTCCGCGGCACCGAGGAGGTTCGTATCGAGGGAACGCTCCCGCGCTTCGACTGTTACCGCGCGCCGTGCGTTGCGGCCTGCCCGATCGCGCAAAACGTCCCCGAGTACATTCGTCTCGTCGGCGAGGAGCGCTACGCCGAGGCGCTGGAGCTGATCTACGAACGAAACGCACTCCCGGCGATCACCGGCCATATCTGCGATCACCAATGCGAACACGCCTGCACCCGCTTGGAGTACGACGGGTGCCTCAACATTCGTGAGCTGAAGAAAATCGCGGCGCAGCACGGCTTCGAGCACCTTCACGAGCACGCCGAGCGCCCCAAGGCTTCCGCAGGCGCCGAGGCCCCGCACCCGGCGCGCGGGTCACGCGACGTGCGCTGCGCGGTAGTGGGCGCAGGCCCCGCCGGTCTCTCGAGCGCGTACTTCCTCGCGCGCGAAGGCTTTGAGGTTACGGTGTTTGAACGAGAGGCGAACGCCGGGGGCGTGGTGCGCAACGTGATCCCGGCGTTTCGACTGCCGCAGGAAGCGGTAGAGCAAGACATTGCGTTCATTGCCGAGCACGGTGTGGAGTTCAGGTTCGGCGTAGACCCACAGACCCTCACCGCCGAACGCCTGCGCGCCGAGGGGTATGGGCCTATCGTGCTCGCGATCGGCGCCGAGGTGGGAAACGATCCGGCGATCGCGGGTGACGATTCTCGTGTGGTGCGCTCGCTCGATTTTCTCTGGGCGTTTCGCGGCAACGCGCGACGCGTGGAGCTCGGTCGGCGCGTGGTGGTGGTCGGGGGCGGCAACACCGCGATGGACGCCGCGCGGGCGACCTACACCCTGCCGGAGGTGGAGCAGGTTACGGTACTCTACCGTCGAAGCGAAGCCGAGATGCCGGCCGACCGCGAGGAGTACCACAACGCCGTCGCCGACGGGGTGCAGTTCCGGTTTCTCAGGAACCCCGAACACATAGCGCCCGACGGCACCGTGACGGTGCGCGTTATGGAGCTTGGCGAGCCCGACAGCTCCGGTCGCCGCCGCCCGGTCGCGACCGAGCACACCGAGACGATCACGGCCGAGACCTTGATCACCGCGATCGGAGAACGCGTAGACCCGGAAGCGCTCGCGCGGTTCGGTCTCACAACGAGCAACGCCGGCACCGGCGGCGGCCGCGCCGGCGGCACCCGGGGCTCTCGTGGAACCGGCAGCGCCGGCGATACCCGGGGCACCGGCGGCGAGGTTGCCGAGTCTGTGGATCCCGAGACGCTCGAGACCGCGCTGCCTGAGCTTCATCTCGCCGGTGATGCGCTCACCGGGCCCTCAACCGTGGTGCGCTGCATCGCCGCCGGTCGCCGCGTCTCGGACGCAATCGCCGATCGCCACGGCGGCCGCGTTACCCGAGAGCCGCCGAAACCGCAGCTCGATTCCGCCGAGCGGTACGAACAGCTCCGCGAGCGTAAAGCGACGCTCCGCACCAAACCCGCAGCCGACGGCTACCACGACGAGCGCGCGTTTGCCGAGGCCGAGTGTCATCGCTGCCTCGAGTGCAGCTATATCTGCAACAAATGCGAAGAGGTCTGCCCGAACCGCGCCAACCTCGCGGTTGAGATCCTCGGCGAGGTCGGCCGCCGGCTCGGCCTGCAACACGCGTTTCGCGATCCGTATCAGATCGTGCACCTCGACGCGCTCTGCAACGAGTGCGGTAACTGCGACACGTTCTGCCCCTGGAGCGAACGGGTCCCGTACCGCGACAAGCCGACCGTGTTCAGCTCGCGCCGCGCGTTCGAACACAGCACCAACGACGGCTGGCTGCTCGAGGGCGACGCGCTCACGGTACGCTTCAACGGCGCGGTACGCACAACCACAGCCTCCGCCGCCGAGGCGCCCCGCTCCGGCGAGGCCGCTACGGGTTTGGGCGCACCCCGCGCCGCCGCGCCCTCGGACACCGGCACGTCGGCCGCACCGGCCGGCGCGCAGCCCACCGACGAGGAGCGCTTCATGCAGTTGTTTGCGCTTTTGCACCGCGAGCGGCCGAGCCTGTTCGCGCTCATTGACGAGCCGGCGCAGCAAAGCGACGACCGGGACCACGACCCCGACGCGGCCCTCGGCGCCCACGCAGCCCGCGGCGGCGACGCGGCCCTCGACGCCCACGCAGCCCGCGGCGGCGACGCGGCCCACGACTCGCAGGCGGCCCGCGGCGGCGATGACGCCGACGCCGCCGACGGCGCACAGGAGGCACCGTGAGGTTCAGCTACCGCTGCAGCGAGTGCGGAGCGTCGTACGAGATTGAGCCCGGCAGGCTGCTGTGCGACCGCTGCGCCGCGCTGCAGCAGCCCGACCGTCCGCTGAGGGGCATCCTCGAGGTGGTACTCGAGGCCGATACCGCCCCCGCCCCGGGGCCCGGCCGGCACCCGCTCGACCTGCTCCCGGTGGAGCGAGAGTGGTTTCCGTCGATACCGGTAGGAAACACGCCGCTGTGGCAACCCGAGCGGCTCTGCGGCGAGCTCGGGGCGCCGGGGCTGTTTCTCAAGGACGACGGGCTGAACCCCACCGGGTCGCTTAAGGATCGCGCGAGCTACCTCGTCGCGGCGTTTGCGCGGCGGCACGGGATTCGCCGGATTGTGGTTGCCTCCACCGGCAACGCCGGAAGCTCGATGGCGGGCGTGGGCGCCGCGGCCGGGCTCGAGGTTCGGCTCTACCTCCCGGCCTCGGCACCGCGAGGTAAGCTCGTACAGTCGCTGCAGTACGGCGCCGACCTGCAGCAGATCGACGGCAGCTACGACCGCGCCTCGGCGGCCTGTCGCGCGTTCCTTCGCGAACACGACGGGCTCTCACGAAACACCGGCGAGAACCCGCTCACGATCGAGGGCAAAAAGACGGTCTCGCTCGAGATCTTCCGGCAGCTCGGCGACCGTACGCCGGATTACGTTTTTGTCTCTACCGGCGACGGCGTGATCGCGGCCGGCGTCTACAAGGGGTTTGAGGATCTCGTCACGCTCGGTCTTGCCGAGCGCGTGCCGCAGGTAGTCTGCGTACAGGCCGAGGGCAGCGCCGCGATCGCACGCGCGCTTGAGCACGGAGATTTCGGCGAGCCGGTCGCGGCCGATACCGTCGCCGACTCGATCAGCGTGGAGGTACCGGCCGCCGGCTACTTTACCCTCGCGCGCCTGAAGCGTCACCACGGGCGCTGCATTACGGTCTCGGATCGCGAGATACAGGCCGCTCAGCGACGGCTTGCCTCGGGCGCCGGATGCTTTGCTGAGCCCGCCTCCGCCGCGGCGTTCGCGGGCTACCTCGCGTTTCGCGACAAGGTTGACCCCGCCGCTCGCGTCGTGGTGTTGCTCACCGGCACCGGTCTCAAGGATATCGACGGTGCTCTGCAGGCGCTCGAGTAGCCCCTTACCGCAAAATCTCCATAATCGACGAATAATTGCTTTACAACCGAGGATACACCGAGCTATTTTTAAGGTAGTCTACGGCTCCCCGGCGAGCCGCCGGACGCGCGCTTGCCGGCGCTAAGGAGTGCGGCATGAGACACAAGATCACGCGCGAGGTTGAGCGGGTAGACGCCCGCGCCAAGTCGCGCGGGGAGTTACCCTACCTCGCCGATTACGAGTTCGGCGAACGGCTGTACGCCCGGGTGGTCCGCTCGCGCGTCGCGCGCGGTGAGATCGTCGCGCGCAACACCCCGCCGTTACCACCCGAGTACCACTGCGTCACCGCCGAAGACATCCCACCGGGAGGACGCAACTGTGTTCGCATGATCAAGGAGGACTGGCCCGCGTTCGCCGAGCGACAGGTGCGCTACTACGGCGAGCCGCTCGGGCTGGTTGTCGGCCCCGATCGAAACGTGCTCGCCGAGTTGGTGGAGCAGATCGAAGCCGCGGTACAGTACCGCGAACAAACCGCCGCGATCTCGATCGAGGACGGGCTTGCTTGCAAAGGCGGGCCGATCCACGGAACCGACAACCTCTTCGCCGATCTGCACACCTACAAAGGAAACCCCGAGCAAGCCTTAGCCGAGGCGCATCGCGTGATAGAGCGCGAGTTCAACACCGGGTATCAGGAGCACGTCTATATCGAGCCTCAGGCCTTGCTTGGGCGCTTTGAGGACGGGCGCATCACGATCTACGCCTCTACGCAGTGCCCGTTTTATGTCCGTAAGGCGGTTGCAGCCGCGCTCGGCCTCTCGATGGAGGAAGTAACGGTCATACAAACCGCAACCGGCGGAGGCTTCGGCGGCAAGGAAAACTTCCCCGACGTCCTCGGTGTCGCGGTCGCGATCGCGGTTTCAAAGCTGGGCCGGCCGGTTGAGCTCATCCTCGACCGCATGGAGGACCTCAAGTACACGAGCAAGCGGCACCCAAGCCGAATCCGTTACCGCGTAGGGCTCGACGAAAACGACAAGATAACCGCGGTAGACGTCGAGATGGTGCTCGAGTCCGGCGCGTACGAAAGCAGCTCGCGCGTGGTACTGCAGCGCGGGATGTTTTCCTCGAACAGCGTCTACGAGTTTCCGAACGTGCACGTGCACGGGCGCGCGGTGGCCACAAACAACGTTCCGTCCGATGCATTTCGAGGCTTCGGCGCACCGCAAGGCTTGTTCGGTGCCGAGATGATGATGAACCATCTCGCGCGCGAGCTTGGGGTCGATGAGCTCGAGCTCAAGCGGCGCTACCTTCTTGCCGAGGGCTCGCCGACGCTCACCAATGGGCGCATTCGCGAACCGGTTCGCCTGCCGGAGATGCTCGATCACGTGCTGCGCGTTTCGGACTACCGCCACAAGCGAGCCGCCTACACCGGCGCCGGCGGGCGCGGAATCGGCGTTTCGTTGTTCAAGCACGGAAGCGCCTTCACCGGAAACGGCGAGCAAGAGATCATCAAAGCGCGCGTTCGTATCCGCAAGCGTGCCGACGGTCGTCCCGAGCTCCTCGTCGCCAATGTCGAGATCGGACAAGGGGTGCTCACCACCTTCCGGAAGATCGTCGCCGAGGTGCTCGAGATTCCCTACACCGATGTAGTGTACGAAAACCACAACACCTCGCAGGTCCCGGATTCCGGACCCACCTGCGCCTCGCGCTCGGTCGCGGTGGTTGGGTACTTGCTGCAGGAGGCGGCCAAGAAACTGAAGGGCCGGCTCGGGGAGCCGGGTGAGTTCGAGGTAGAGCAGGAGTACGAGCACCCGCCCGGGCTGCACTGGGATGCCGAAACCCTCACCGGCGACGCCTACCCGTCGTACTCCTGGGGAGTGAACTGCATCGAGCTGGAGGTGGATCCGCTTACCTACGAGGTAACGGTGCTCGGCATCTGGACCGCGTACGACATCGGGCGCGCGATCGACGAAGGCGTGATTCGCGGTCAGATCGTGGGCGGTGCAATTCAAGGCCTTGGGTACGCCGGGCTCGAGAAGCTAGAGAACGCCGACGGCCGCTTCCGGCAGCACACCATGGCCGATTACTGTATCCCGACCTCGCTCGACTACCCCAACGTTGAGTACGCCTTGTTCGACAACCCGTACCCGTACGGCCCGTTCGGCGCCAAGGGCGCCGGCGAAGTGGTGTTCGACGGCATCGCCCCGGCGTTTGCCTCGGCGGTTCAGCAAGCGATAGGCGCGGAGATCGCGCAGATCCCGGTTATTCCGGAGTATATTTCGGAGCTCGTGCATGGAACAAACGGTCCGCTTCACACTGAACGGCGCAGCGATAGAGCTGAGCCTGAACCCGTTGCGTCGTCTTCTTGACGTGCTGCGCGAAGACTGCGGCCTCACCGCGATCAAGGAAGGCTGCGGCGAGGGCGAGTGCGGCGCGTGCTCGATTATCATAGACGGTCGCGTGGTCGATTCCTGCATCCTTCCGGCCGGCGCGGTGGAAGGTTGCACCGTTGAGACGCTGGAGTACATTCGCGAGACCCCGCGCGGTCGCGCGGTGGTCGACGGCCTTGCCGAAGGCGGCGGCGTACAGTGCGGTTTCTGCACGCCCGGGATGACGGTCGCGATCGAGGCGCTGCTGCGTCACAATCCTGCTCCGAGCGAGCACGAGATCCGCGACGGCATCTCCGGCAACCTCTGTCGTTGCACCGGCTATCAGCAGATCGTAGAGGGCGTGCAGCGCACCGCCGAGGCGCTACAGGAGCGCGAGAAATGAGCGGCGCAACCGGAAGCACCGACGAGCATGCCGGCGCGCTCGAAGCCGACGGAGCCGGAGCCGGCACCGCTGGGGGCGGGCTTGGCGGAGCGGCGGGTGTTGCGTGGTTGCACCCTCGCGACCTCACCGAGGCGCTGGCGCTTCGTGCCGACCGAGGCGCGGTTCCGCTCGCCGGAGCTACAGATCTCTGTGTTCGCTATCGTGGTATTGCCGGGACGCTTCCCGCGTTCTCGAGCCCGATCCTGTTCATCGGCAGCCTGCAGGAACTCCGCGAGATCACCGTTCATGAACACGAGCTTCGCATCGGTGCGGCGGCGGTCTACACCGACGTCGCGGCGCACCCCGCCACACCCTCAGTCCTAAAACGGACGATCGCCGAGCTCGCCGCTCCGCAGCTGCGTAACGTGGGCACACTCGGCGGCAACATTGGAAACGCCTCCCCGGCGGCCGACGCAGTCTGCACCTTGTACGCGCTCAACGCCGAGGTAGAGCTCGCCTCGCGCGGCGCACACGGCGCGCCGGCGCGCCGGCGGATACCGATCGAGGAGCTCATAACCGGGCCGGGAGCAACCGCAATCGGCCCCGCGGAGCTCATTACCGCGGTCTGCGTTCCGCTCGGCTGCGACGACTTTGCGTTCTACCGCAAGGTCGGCACGCGACGCGCAAACGCGCTCTCGAAACTCGCGTTCGCCGCCTGTGGAACGCTCGCCGGGCGCTCGATCGATAGGGTTGCGCTCGCAATCGGCGCGGTGGGGCCCACCGTGATTCGCTCGCGCGCGCTCGAGGAGCGGCTGCAGGGTGCAGACTGGCAGCAGGTGCGCCGTCTGCGTAACGAGCTCGTAAACGGCTACCTCGAGCTGATCTCGCCGATAGACGACCAGCGCTCGACCTCGGCGTATCGCCGGCGTGTCACCGAGAACCTGCTCGCCGAGTTTTTCGATCGCTGCCTGCCGGGATATCTACACGGCTCGCACTGAGCGAGCTGCGGGGCACCGCCGGAAGCCGCCGGCCGCCCGCCGGCCACCGCGAAACGGCGCGCGTGCGGCACGGAATGCGGAGCACGGAATGCGGAGCGCGGGGGACGGAGCGCGGGGCGAGGCGCGGCGCGGGGCGGGGCGGGGCGCACTCCGGCGCACACGCCGCGCTCGGACAGGCGGCCCAGCACGAGGAGGAGCACGATCGTGAACGGCACAACGCAGATGCATCACACCGAGCAGGAGTTTGCTGACCGCCCGAGCGAGGTCGCAGGGCAGATCGTGAACGTTACCGAACGCACGATTACTCCCGGCGTGCTGCATGTCCACAAGGGGCGTATCGCGCAGATCGAGCCTCGGGCCGATGTGCCCGATCGCTTTCTTATCCCCGGGTTTGTCGACGCGCATATCCATGTTGAGAGCACGATGCTGCCGCCGGCGGAGTTTGCGCGCTGGGCCGTGACGCAGGGTACGGTTGCCACGATCTCGGACCCGCACGAGATCGCGAACGTGCTCGGAACCGCCGGTGTGGAGTACATGCTCGAGGAAGCCGCGCGCCGCCCGGAGTTTACGATTCTGTTCGGCGCCCCACCGTGCGTACCGGCGACCAGCTTTGAGACCGCCGGCGCCGAGCTCGATGCGGCGGCGGTGGAGCGGTTGCTCGCACGCCCGGAGATCGGGTACCTGAGCGAGGTGATGAACGTGCCGGGCGTGCTAAACGGGGACGAGGAGCTGCTCGCGAAACTGCGCGCCGCCCGCCGCGCCGGCAAGCCGATAGACGGTCACGCCCCGGGGCTCCGCGGCACGGCGGTGCACCGCTACGCCGCCGCCGGCGTCACAACCGATCACGAATGCGTCACGATCGAGGAAGCGCGCGACCGCCTCGAGGCCGGGATGTGGGTCGTGATTCGCGAAGGCTCGGCGGCCAAGGATTTCGAGGCGCTCGCGCCGCTTCTGTTCGAGGCGCCCGAGCGCTTGATGTTCTGCAGCGATGACAAGCACCCCAACGACCTGATGCGCGGCCATATCGACCGCCTCGCCGCGCGCGCGGTTGCGCTCGGCCTCGACCCGATGGAGGCGCTACGGATCGCGTGCCTGCATCCGGTGCAGCATT
>PUOW01000173.1 GCA_003552185.1 Spirochaetaceae bacterium | reverse complement strand
GGCTGCGATCAACTTCATCCGCGACGACGAGCTTGTCGAAATTACGCCCAAAGCAATCCGAGTCCGTAAACGGGTGTTGCCGGCGGTGCAACGCAAAAAGGCGTCGTAACGACGACGTTCACGAGTCCATGCGGGGGCGTTAGCGGCCGGTTGCACCGGGGGATGGCCGACGCTCGCCGCTCCGAAGTTCAGAACTCGCCTACTCGCGCGGAAATCGGACAGTAACACGCGTGCCTTCATAACTGGAAAACGAAACCGCTCCCTCGAGTTGCGCGGCAAGCGAATGCACGAGCTGTAACCCCAAAGTTGCCGGATTTCCGGTATCCAGGTCGTTTGGGAGGCCGACTCCGTTGTCGGCAACCGAAAGCACGAACTCTTGGGCGCCGGCTTCGCTCAACTGCACAAGCACCTCCCCCGTGGCGCGATCGCGAAACGCGTGTTCACTACAATTGGTCAGCAATTCGTTCAGGAGGAGCCCGAACGGAATCGCCCGGTCTATCTCGAACCGCACCGGCACAACATCGACCTTTACAATCGGCATCGGCACCGCGTAACGCGTGGATCCGACAAGCTTCTCTACGTACTCGTCCATGCGCGCGTGGGCAGGGTTTGATTCCTGGAGAAGCTGCTCATAGGTAAGCGCGATCGCGTCCACGCGCGACCGCGCAGTATCCAGCACTCGAGTCTCGCATCCATCGTCGTTGCGCTGAGCTTGAAGCCGCAGCATACTAGTTACGAGCTGAAGATTGTTCTTAACACGGTGGTGAACCTCGCGAAGAAGCAGTTCGCGTTCAGCGAGCGCGGTTTCGAGCCTTCTCTCATACTCCTTACGATCGGTTATATCCCGATTTATCGATATGTGAACGCCCGGGAGCACGTTAGCCACAGAGCTAAACTCCACAACAAACTCTTGCCCGTCTTTGCGCACAAGCTCGACCTCGCCGGTACTCCAACCGCGATCAATGAAAACTCCCCATCGCCGCGCAAAACCCTCGGCCGATTTGCTCGTCATGAGCTCGCGCAGACGGCGCCCCACCAACTCTTCCTTTGAATACCCGGAAAGAGCAATCGCCGCCGGATTCAGGTCTATATACCGCCCCTCGTCGTCAATCAGCGCGATAGCATCGAGCGCCGAATCGAACAACGCACGGAACTTCCGCGATGTTTGGGTAAGCTCCTCCTGACTTACAGTGAGAGCATGCTGTTGTGCCTTGAACTGCGAGACATCGTGGATAACCGATACCACCCCTTCCCGCCAGGAATCCGGAGCGTGAATCCAGCGCACGCTTATTTCGGCCGGAAAGATCGAACCGTCACGGCGCCTCATTCGATACTCGGTTTCGAACGTCTCGCCTCGCCGCAGCACATCTTCACTCATACGACCGAACTCGGCGTAGCTGTGCTCATCAATATGGAGAAGGCGCGTGCTGCACCCAATTATCTCGTCAGGCGTATACCCGAACACGTGCTCAATCGCTTCGTTGGCATGCGTAACGGTTCGCGTCGCCGGGTCGACTTTCAGAATGACATGCCCAAGCCGTGCGAAGGTCGACTCGAGCACCTCGTGGTTCTTGCGGATTTCGGTATGTTTCTTTTCAATAGAAGCAGCGATCGCCTTGAGCTCGGGATACTCCTGTGCCAATGCATTGAGCTCATCTATCGGATCGGCTGAAGAAGACAATCTTAACTCTCTCGCACAGGCTCGCTCACGCAAACATGCCGCGCAGGCGGAATCTCTTTTAAACCCGACTGTATCACTACCTGTAGCAGTTCGACAACTGTGGCGTGGAAGATCGAGCACAGTCGCTCCATGCTCCACCGCCTGCCGCATTACCGATAGAACGCGGCCCCATATTCAACCCGTCAAGAGTCTCTCGCTCTTTTCTATATTCGTGCGGTTACTCGCCGTCGCGTTGACCGTAATTAACGATTCTCTATCACGTGAAGCTTTGCCGCCGCGGAACACAGCATGGGACCAGCTAGGCAGGCTGCGCCCAAAATTAATCCCGAACGGCATGCGAAGCTCGATCTCGCGTCCATCGATAACATAGTTGCGGAAGTAATCGCGCTCGAAGACTTCGTCAAGAAACTCTTCAACCTCTACCTCGAGTGCCGTTGTCAGGCGTACCGTCCGGCACCGGTAACGAGACTGATACACCGTCACTCGCGAATCGCCTCGGTACCGTGGTTGAGGAAGTTGTTGCGCCAAAGGTGCCCGGCGTAATGGCTCGTTACTTCAACATCGAGGAGCCGGAACGGCTATTCGTGAATGAAACGAAGTCTAAACCTAACCCCGATGACGTAGCCGCGTTTGCCGCAAACTACCTCGAGGTCTTCGAGTATTTTCCGGAGTATAGCGACCGCGAGGTAGTTCCGATGATGAGCTTGTTGTACCTTCACCGACGAAATCGTCGAGGCGCTTACCGCCCACAAGATCTACGCCTTGGAGATGCGCGGCGACACCATGGAACTACTCAATGCCGATTGGCTGCCGGCCGGTTCCGGCACGCTACTGCGTGCCTCGGTGGCCGCGTCGGGAGTCGTCGTAGTCCGGTTAGCTTCCGACTGCGCCATGGTCTCGGTTGCTTCTGATCGCAGGGGGCCCTAAAACACACGTGCCGCTCCATGATCCGAGGTTCTCACTCGAACCGCAGCGTCCACGCCGAACACCCACTCGATCTCGGCCTTGTATGCTTCAAGCTCGTCGAGCGGTAGATACACCTGTATGGTGCCGGCGAAGCCGCCTTCGTGAACACGCCAGGCTGCGTTCCGAATTCCCCGAAGCCGCAGGTAGCGTTCGGTAAGCGCGAGCGCCAGGGGGATCCCCTGTTCGCGAGGTTCTTGGGGCGTCGCGGCGTTCTGCAGCAAACACCACGACGAGGAGCCGGACTCGCGCGCCAGTCTGAGATACTCATCGAGATTTCCCTCCTCGAGTGCGCGGTACTGCAGGCGCGCGCGGTCGGTCTCGTCGAAGAAGTGCAACGCACGCAGCACCGCTCGGTCGCCGCAGCGCGTACGCAGCTCCGGTAACGTCGCGAGCACGGCCTCGCACGAAAGGTCGCGCAGTTGTCGGCCGCCGAGTTCGCTCGCCACCGCGCGCATCTCGCGCGGTATGGCGGCGTAATCCTCGGTGAGGTCGGCGTGGTTGCCGCCGGTACTCACGATAACCACCGCCACACCGTGCCGCGTGAACCCGCCGGCGAGGCGATGCAGCTCGGGGGCATCGTGATCGGCGAGATCGATCCCGCTGATTCCACCTCCGGCGCAAGCGAGCTGGTCCATCAAGCCGCACGGCTTCCCGAAATGGCGATTCTCGGCACGGCGACCGATCTTCGCGAGCGTCACGGTGTCGATGCGACCCTCGTTGTACAGCGTATTCTGCACCTGAGCGAGAAGCACCTCCACCGCTGCGGAGGAACTCAAGCCGGATCCAACCGGGACTTCGCTATGGAGATACGCATCGAACCCGCCGCAGTCTGAGCCCCACTCGCGCATAGCCGAACCAACACCGCGCACCAAAGCCGCGAGGCTCCCCTCTTCACACGAGAGGGGATCAAGCGCCGTGAGATCGACGTCGCAGACCTCCGGATGCCCCTCGGAAATAACCCTAACGGTCATGTCGTCACGACGCCGAACAACCGCCACGCAGTCGAGGTGCACCGCGGCGGCGAGCACAAAACCGCCGTTGTGATCGGTGTGATTGCCGCTTAACTCCGTACGGCCCGGCGCGCGGTAGATCTGCAGGTCATCGGCTCCTGCTGCGTCTTCGCCCGGCTGTGGGAACCGGCCGCAGAAGGTCTTGAGGCAACGCGCATAACGCTGCACCTGGCGCTCGAGCGCCTCGGGCGCGTCCTCGCCCCGCAGGTAGAACCGCTCGAGTGCCTGCCGCAGACGAGCCTCCAGAGAGGGGTCAAGTATTTCGTCACCCATCGCTTCCCCCTGCAGGTTTTTCGCCGGTCGAAAGGTAGTGCTGCAACGGCTGCTCGCGCAGCTGTTCGGCCGCGAGCTCGGCGGTGATGTCTCTCTGCGGCATCGCCATCAGTTCGTACCCAACCATGAACTTCGGAACCGTGGCCGAGCGCAACAGCGGCGGGAGGTAAATCAGCTGCAGTTGCCATTCGGGGTGCTCTTGCCGGTCGGGCGGTGCTTGGTGGATCCCCATGGAGTACGGGAACGCCGTTTCAAACAGGTTATCGTACTTGATAGTGAGCATTTTCATGGCGTCGGCCAAGGCGCTTCGCTCCTCGGCATGCAGATCGGTAAGTCGCGCGCGGCGGCTGCGCGGCAGGATCATGGTCTCGAACGGCCAGACCGCCCAGTAAGGAACAAGCACCACAAACTGTTCGTTCTCGTACACGATGCGTTCCCCTCGCTCGAGCTCGAGTTGCAGATAATCGAGCAGCAACGGACGCCCGTGGTCTTGATAGTATTCCTTCTGGTGGTTCTGCTTCTTTGCGGGTAGAACCGGCACCGTTTCATTGGCCCAGATCTGGCAATGCGGGTGTGGGTTGCTCGCTCCCATCATCGCGCCCCGGTTTTCGAAGATCTGCACGTGGCGAATAAACTCATGCGCCCCGAGCTCCCGGTACTGATCGGTCCATGTTTCAAGCACCGCGACGATTTCTTCACGCTGCATGAGCGGTATAGTGAGATCGTGGCGCGGTGAAAAACAGATGACCTTGCAGATGCCGCGCTCGTTCTCCGCAACCAGCAACCCGCGATCGTCTTCGCCGCCCGGCTGCGTGTCCGGCAACAAGGCCGAGTAATCGTTGGTAAACACATACGTGCCGGTGTAGTTGGGATTTAGGACACCCCCGGCGCGCGAGTTACCGGGGCAGAGGTAGCAGTTCGGATCGTACTGCGGCGGCTGTTCCGCGCGCGTTGAGGCGTCGGCCCCCTGCCAGGGCCGCTGCGTGCGGTGCGGCGATACCTGCACCCACTCGCCGGTAAGCGGGTTGCGCCGCCGGTGCGGTCTGCCGGTATCAAGCATCATGATCCTCCTGATTATCTTGCCGCTCGTAATCTGCTGCGGACCGGCGTCTCACGGCTCAGAGCAGTTTCGCCCTGCCCCGCGTCGTGAAACGGGTCGGTTGCGTTGGACACACCGGCCCATTTTGGCGCATCATCTGCACGCAACGGGCCGCAGTATAGCATACGCAACTGCGCAGCAACGCATCCGCCGGTTGCAAAAACACATTTGGTGTTCTCGGGAAACACCATCTACATAGCGCCCGCACGAGTCTTCACTTACCCTACCGGGACTACTATGATACCAATGTTGTGTGTATCGAGCGCGGCTCGGCTACTTCGCCGGTAAACGCTGTGCGGCGGTACGAGGAGAGGGATGATATGACTAAGATTACGTTTGTTGGAGCGGGTAGCACAGTTTTCGCTAAGAACATCATCGGCGACATCTTGCTCAAAGACGAGCTGCATGGAGTCGAGATCGCGCTCTACGACATCGACGCCGAGCGCCTCGACGATTCGCTGAGGCTGATACGCACCCTCAACTCCAGCGTCAACGACGATCGAGCAACCGTGAGCGGATACGTGGGAACCGAGAGCCGCCGCGATGCGCTCCAAGACGCCGATTTCGTGATCGATGCCATCCAAGTCGGAGGATACGAGCCGGCGACGGTGCGCGATTTTGAAGTCCCCAAGAAGTACGGTTTGCGGCAGACGATAGGCGACACCCTCGGAATCGGAGGCATCTTCCGCGGGCTGCGTACCATTCCGGTAATGTGGGAGATTGCGGAAGACATGCAGGCGGTTTGCCCCGAAGCATGGTGCCTCAACTACACCAACCCGATGGCGATCTGCACCGGCGCGATGCTGCATGACACGCCGATCAAAACAGTGGGCCTGTGTCACTCGGTTCAGAAATGCGCCGAGGAACTGCTCGATGCGGTGGATTTCGAGGCCGAGGATCCGCGTTGGGAGGTCGCAGGCATCAACCATATGGCATGGCTGCTCAGCCTGCGTGACGGGGAGCGCGATCTCTACCCCGAGATACGCCGGCGAGCACGCGAGATCATCAAAACCGCACGACGCGACGGAGATCCGGGAACGAACGACCTCGTGCGGCTCGCGGTGCTCAATACCTTCGGTTACTACATCACAGAGTCCTCGGAGCACAATGCCGAGTACACCCCGTGGTGGATAAAGCCGGGATATCCTGAACTGATCGAGCGCTATCGCGTTCCGCTGGACGAGTATCCCCGCCGCTGCCGCGAGCAGATCGCGGACTGGGACAACATGCGCAGCGCGCTCTTATCAAGCCCGGTGATCGAGCACGAACCCACCATTGAGTACGCTGCCAATATCATCCGAGGGATGGTCACAGGCGAGCCGGCGCGCATTCACGGGAACATTCTGAATGCCGGTCACATCGGTAACCTGCCCGAAGGCGCGGTGGTTGAAGTTCCGTGTCTGGTGGACGCGAACGGCGTGCAAGGAGTGGCGGTGGGCCGCCTGCCCGAACAGTGTGCCGCGTTGAACCGCACCAATGTCAATGTGCAGATGCTGACGATCGAGGCCGCACGAAGGCACGATAGGGCTCACGTATACCAGGCGGCAGCGCTCGACCCGCTCACCGCAGCTACCCTATCGCTCGACGATATAGTCGCGCTGTGCGACGAGTTGTTTGAGGCGCACCGGGACTTTCTCCCTGAGGGGTTTTATCGCAAGGTTACGGTGTAAGGTTACGGTTTAGAGCGGTCGAGGAGCGACTATCTCGTCAACCACGTTCCGCCGTTACTCGCGCTTTCTGCGGGGTCGGATATAAGACGGACACCCGCGTGAACTGTTGAACCAAGCGTCCTCTTGAGCGTTGAGCGCGTGCCCCTAGTCGGCGAGTGTATACGGACCGCTGTTAAGCGCGTCCCGGATTGCCGAGCGGATTTTTGTGCCACGAATCGTAGCTCCGGTGAACCCGTCGACGTCGTACTCGTCGCCGAGAATGTCGCCGGGTTCATACAGCGACGCGAGATTGCCACGGATATCCTGTCCTTCAAGGCTTTCGAGAGCCGCAATGTGCTGTTGTGCCATACCGGCGACAGGGTCGTCGTCGGCATCGAGATAATCGGTGCCACGGTAGGCGAGCTCACGAAATGATGTGTTGGAAACGACATTATTCTCGAGGTCGAACTGAACGTTGACCTGCATCTCTCCGCCGTCGGAGAACGTGCCGCGATAGCGACCGTCTTCGAAGCTTTCTTCGGCAAGGTTTCTGTAGCCGGCGGGCACTCCATTGGAGAAGCCGTAAACTCCACGATTAAGCCCGTCGCGGATAGCCGAAATAACCTTACTAGAACGAAGAGTGGCGCCGGTGAAGCTGTCCACATCGTGCTCGTCACCGACTATATCACCGGGTCCGTAGAGGCCGCGAAGCGCGGTTCGCACATCCTCTCCGACGAGCGATTCGAGAAGCACTTCGTGCTGCTCTCGGAGTCCGGCAATCGGGTCGTCGTCGGCATCGAGATAGTCGTCGCCGCCGTACCACAGATGACGGAAGCGCACGTTGGTGAACTCGTTACCTTCGAGCGTAAACTGCACGTTTACCTGCATATCGCCACCGTCGGAGAAGGTGCCGCGATAGGTGCCGTCCTGGAAGCTCGATGCGGCAACCGGGTAGTAGTGCTCGGGTGCCGCGTTGTCGAATCGATAAATCCCGCGATTGAGTCCGTCGCGAATAGCGTAAATGATCTTATTGCCGCGGATCGTCGCACCGGTGAAACCGTCTATGTCGTATTCATCGCCGAGGACGTTGCCGGGCTCGTAAAGCCGTCCGAGTGACAGACGCAGGTCTTCGCCGATGAGCGAATCGAGGGCCGCTTCATACTGTTCGGCGATACCCTGCATTGTTTCATCGTCGGTATCAAGGTAGTCGGTGCCGCCGTACCACAGGTAGCGAAAGCTTGCGGCGGTCGTCTCATTGTCTTCCACCGAAAACTGTACGTTTACCTGCATATCTCCGCCGTCACCGAATACACCGCGGTAGGTGCCGTCGGGAAGGTCCTCGGACCGTGTTGAGGGAACCCAGTCCGCCGGTTCGACCGGCTCCGGGTCAGCGTTGTCGTTGTTGCTTACAACCCGCGCGCGCTCTCCCCCGCAGCCGAGCAGGAGAAGCCCGGAGAGGATGAGAATAATTGCTCCGATGAGTAAAGTGTATCGGTTGTGTGATCGCATACATATGCCCCTTTGAACGAATATACAGATGCAGTTATCGACAAGTCAAAAGGAATCAAACATCGACTCGCCTTACAACGGCGAAAAACCGCTTCAGCGCCGCACTGTACAGCACCCCCTCGTCGCAGGCCGAGGATTCATCCGCCGCGATCACCGCTGCGGTGGAGAAGCCTTCGGGTGCGTCAAGCAGCACAAAACTGGTCTCGGAATCATCGTTCGTTCCCGACAACACCCTGCGGTTTCGAATCCGTAGCCCTCCTGGAACTGCGTGGCCTTCGGCGGTGTGACGCCACTCGGTTACAGTACGCCCGGTGTGGCGGTCTATGATGCGCAGCACCGCCTGATCGGTACCGAGCAGAGAGCTTGTAAGCTCCGGCAGGTGCAGCGCGATTCCCTCTCGCTGCAATTCCCTGCGGAGGTCATTTACGCCGACAACCCTTTCCAGATGATGAACTCCCGTCGCGATTCGCCCTTCGTGGAGCATCCAACGCACAGCGTCGACTCCGTGCAGATAGCCGGGGCCGAGCATGACATACGTAGTCGCGTCTCGCGCCTGTGGTACGGAACCGGCCAGATGCGCCGCGAGAACCCAGGAACGCCCCGGAATCAGTCCGGCGCCCGCAAGTACCGAGGCGCGCGAGGTACTGCAATACTCGCGCAATCGCAAAATCTCGTCGAGACGCTCGAACGAGGTCGCTGCTTCGGTGTAGTTTACGTCCCAATCGAGACACGCCCGTACAATACTGTCGCCGGAGCGCTCCGACACGGCTTGCCGGAGGTCAGGTATCCTTGCGCCGTCGCGCTCGGAATACTCGAGTCGGAATCATCGCTCGACCAACTGCCTCGCCTTCTATGCGAGGCCCCGGAAAGCACCGTCCGCAGCCGGACGGCGCTCTGGATCGGTAAGATCGGCAGCGAAGCTTCCATTCCCGTACTGAAGCCACAGGCGGAGACCGACTAGCAACGCGATATCCCGGGTGGTCTTCAGTCGGTTAGTACATCGGCGAGCAACGAGTTCTGCTGCGCTGGGTATTCGCCGACTGGTGCCCGGTCTGCCATCACGTGTTTCTCGATCTGCTCGAGCAAGGCAAGAGTTCGAGGAGCTTGATGTTTCGGTCGCCACACCTGATCGACTTCCCCGGAGCACTTGCCTCGCGGCTCGTGATGAGCCCCTCGCATTTGCCGTCCATTCCGAGTTCGTGAACCCTCCGCCGCCCGCCATCGTAGAGACCGACAGGGCGATCGATCCTCGACAGACGAAACGGTCGAGCTTCTGAAGCCACGCTCGCACTCTTACGAGCACCCCCAACGAAGTCGGCGGTGACAGATGACGGCTGTTTCGAGGGAGCGAGCGATGCCGTGCGGTTGTGGCAAATAGTAGAATCTCCAGTTAAAGCTTCGGGGGCTTCGACGATGCCGAAAAGCGCATGCCCCCTCCCCGCCTCACATCATCAACACAAATAAACGCGACAACGCCGAGCGCTAGGTAGACAATAATTTTCTGGGCTGAGGTGAGCACCACATGTACGGTTACCGCCGCGGCTGTGCGCAAGAGCGCCATGAGCAGAAAGTACGCGCCGAGGAGAATCAGGAATGTTCCGTACGCCCACAGTTTCGTTCTACAGCGGCGCAGATTCGCTCTCCACGCCGTCCACCACGCCACGAGAAGTGCCGCGATCGACGGAATGTACGAGATAAACGCCGTATAGACGAAGGCATAGTGAAGGTCGTGAACGATATCGCTCGGCGTAAAGCCTATTCCGATGAATCCGAGACCGGTAATCGCTCCGAAGCACATTGCGCACGTCGCGGCGATTCGACTCCCGCCGTGCGTCTTTGCATCGACCGCCTCAATCGCAAAGAACGCAATCAGCCCGGTTCCGGCGACAAGCGTCGCAAGGAGAAACAGAACGAGACCGGCGTATTTCTCCTCTCCTTGGTACCCCTCGGTACGGCCGAGCTCGCTGAAGGTGTTATCGAAGAAGCGGTATCCGTCGGAATCGGGATCGAGGTGCGTACCGCCGGGGTAGTCAAACATTGCCGCAGTGGTTGCGGCAACAAAGAAGAGGCAGCTTATAACTATGGCTATTCGTCGTCGTGGATACATGGCGTCAATGGAAACGCCGACACTATGCCACGGATTTAACCGGCGCGCCAGACACGATTGCGCCATCGGTCGAGGTTTGTCGAGTTCCGATAGGAGAGCCTCCCCCGGGTGTCAATGTGTTCGGTGAGTTTTTCGTGGCTCAGGATAGGATACGCCGCAGCAACATCAACATCACAGAGAATGGGCTATCACTCGTTGAGCGTGATAGATAGCACGTGTTTGATGCGCTCGACTCTATCGCCACGTTAACCCAACATATCCCTCCGAAGCGCTTGCCGCGCGAGATCACTTCTCCTTACTATTGAGTTATGAAGGGCGGATTGCAAACGGAAAAAGTGCGGAAGCGCTACTCCCGGATTGCCGGCCTCTACGATCTCATCGAGGCGCCGATGGAGCGCGCCTTTGCCGGCCGCCGGCAGGAGCTGCTCGCCGGCGTCGCCGGGCGTGTGCTCGAGGTCGGCGTGGGAACGGGCAAGAATCTAACCTACTATCCGGCGGAGACGGAGGTCACGGCCATCGATTTCAGCCCGAAGATGCTCGAGCGGGCCGGGCGGAAGATCGAGCGCGAAGGACTATCCAACGTGGAGCTCCGCGAGATGGATGCTCAGCAGCTGGATTTTTGCGACAACTCCTTCGATACTATCGTCAGTACCTGTGTGTTCTGCTCCGTACCGCTGCCGGTGCAGGGGCTGCGGGAGCTGCGGCGAGTCTTGAAGCCCGAGGGGCGCATGCTGATGATCGAGCACGTCCGCAGTAAGAAACTGCTCGCCGGACCGCTCATGGACCTGATAAACCCGCTGCCGCTCTACTTGTACGGCGCCAATATCAACCGGCATACTCTGGAAAATCTCCGCACCGCCGGGTTCACCCGGATTGAAGAGGAGAATCTCTGGGGTGATATAGTGAAACGGATCGTCGCGCGGCCTTGAGTCCATCCTGCCGGGATGGTCCGCGCTACGCAGTCCGCGCTGCGCAGTCCGCGGCAGCGGTTTTACGCGTCCCAATACCTTAAGGGGGGTCTATTATGAATTATTACATTTCAACCACAATCGGCGGCTCGTTCGACGAAGCCATTGCGAAGGTCACGGAGAAACTGGGCGAGCAAGGCTTCGGCGTGCTCACCGACATCGATGTCAAAGCTACCGTTCGGGAAAAGCTCGGCAAGGACTTTCGCAACTACCGCATCCTCGGCGCCTGCAACCCGCCCTTTGCCCATCAGGCGCTGCAGCATGAAGATAAAGTCGGTACTATGCTGCCGTGCAACGTCATCGTGCAGGAGCATGATGACGGCGGGATCGAAGTTGCCGCGGTGAATCCGGTTGCCTCCATCGAGGCCATCGACAATCCCGAGCTGCAACCGATTACGGAGGAGATCCGCGGCCGACTGCAGACGATGATCGAGTCGTTGTAGGTTGCTGCTACGGGTAGTTTTTCACGTGATATGGCGAGAAAGAACTCTCCGAGGAGTTCGCGTAGCTGAGTCGTCTGCCTGAACCACGCTAATCCCGCGCCGGGTGAGACCGGTTCGAAGCCGGCGTTGCCCACGAGGACACCTTCTTCTATATACCCTTACCATTCCTCCGTTGTATCACTGAGTTCCTTGACGCCACCCTCGAGCTGCGCCATCCGGGGCCTACTCGAACCAGCGCTCAAGCCACCTACTCATCTGCTGAATCTCCTGCAGCTGCGCATCTCGGATGGTCGCAGCGAGGTTTTCGACTTGCCGGTATTCGGCGAGACTCCGCCTGATGAGTTGCTGGGACATCATCACCGCCGCCATGTGGTGGGGAATCATCTCTTCGAGAAAGAGCCTGTCGAGACGGTCGCCGGAGAGTCCGGAGTAGTCTCCCATCATCGGTTCGTAGTCGACCTCGCGAGAGCGATCGAAATACCAGCGCACGAGCCATTCCTGCATTTGCTCGACTTCCCTGCTCTGTGTCTCGATGATGGTCTCGGCGAACTGCCGCATCTCCGGGCGCTCGGTCCGCTCACGGAGCTCTCGTGCAGAGTCGACGGCCTCCTGATGATGGGGAATCATGCGGGTGAGAAAGTCGAACTCGCTATCCACCGTGCCCACCCCGTGCATCTGCCGCATCATGCCGGCACTCATCACGCCGGCGGGCAGGCGCACGCCGCGCATGGGTCCCG
>PUOW01000310.1 GCA_003552185.1 Spirochaetaceae bacterium | reverse complement strand
GAGATCGAAGCCTTCGACGACGCCGAGCCCGCCAGTAAGCCGCTGCTGTTGGTTCGCGTCCGATGTTACGTACGGACTGTTCTCTTCGTAGGTCGTTCGCTGTGGTCTGTCGTCACTCATGATTAGCTGTCTGGTAGTTGCACGGTCACTGGTGAGAGTTCGTCAAGCAGGTCGCTTCGGGTGCCGAAGCGGTCAATGTCGGCCAAAAAGACCATCTCCAAGTCGAGTTTGTAGGGGCCCGAACCGCTGGCGTCGGTTTCGTCATCGACGCCAACGACGATGCCCCAAAAACCCTCGGTGCGGTTCGTCACCGTCGGCGATTCGATGCGGATGATATGGCTCTCGACGGGCCACTCGTCCTGTGGGTTTTCATGAACGACGGGCAGGCCGCCGATGAGTTGGTACGTTGAGCCTTCGCCGGCGTACTCGGTGTAGTCTCGTAGGCGTTTGTAGCGGCCGATCGGGCTGGAGTCTGCGTCGACGGCCATCACACCGCCAGTCGCGCCGTCCATTGTCGCGCCGTTCGGGCCGTCCATGATGAGCGGCTCGGCTGCTGGCTCGTCGCCCGGTCGGATCAGCGTCTCCAGGACGAACGACTCGCCGCGTGTCCGTTCGGGGATGTTGGCGCGGATCGCATCAACGCGGACGTCGGCGATCGCCCACTCGCTGCCGGTGATCGTCGGCATTAGCTAAACGACCCCCTGTTGCGGCGGCCGTCAGTTCGGAGCCGGGCTTCGACGTCGTCCATCGTCGCCACGTCACCGTCGAGCTCAAGCTCGCCAGAGAGGACCAGACCGAGATCGTTCAGTGCCGACCCGACAGCGTCAGCGATGTCTTCAGCGCCGGGACGATTGGCACTCTCGCCTGTCGCGTTGGTTTCAGTACCCGAGCTGCTTTCGACAGTGTCAGCTTCAGGCACAGATCCGTCGGCCAACTCACTGGCAGCCATCACGTCTGCCCGCCGCTGCTCGTCTTCTTGCTCTTCAGCGATTTGACTGTCGACGACATCACCGACAAGATCCGCGCTGATGTCATCGACATCTTCGGCATCGCGGACGCTTTCGAGTTGGTTCTCCATCTCGACGATTTCGTCAAACATCCCTTCGGCTTCGTCAGCATTGCCTGATAGGATGTGATCGCGTCGCTCCTCTTGGAGTTCTGCGATGTCGGATTCGAGTTCATCTTCGACGTCGCCGAGACCAATGTCGTCGATCAAGCCATCACTGAATCCGCTGGCGTAGCCCTCTCCCGCCGTCTCGCCCATGTCGAACAGTTCATCCTCGCCGGCTTCTTCCTCGACGCCGTCAGCCATCTCCCCACCAGCCTCTTGACCGGCTTCTTTGGCGTCTTCAGCACCGATGTCGATGCCAGGGATTCTGTTGATTTTCTCAATTAACCAGTCAATACTGCTCGTGATCGAGTCGACGACTGCTTCAGTGGTGTCTTGGATACCCAGCAGATTATTATCCCACGCATAGCGCGCGGCGCGTATCGGCGGGTAAAACCTTTCCACAGCGTCACGTGCGCCGCCGAGTTTGCCAGTCAACCACTCGACGCCGTCGCCCGCGCGGCCGGCGAGCCAGGTCACAGTCTCGACGGGATCGATCCAGCCAGAGTGCCACAGCGCCCCGAAGCCTGCGATGAGGCCGGCGAGTGGCAGCAGGATCGGCAGCAGCGGTATCGCGGCCGTCACGACGCCGGCAATCGAGGGGATGACCGCGCCGAAGTTGATCGTCGACAACGCGATGGCCGCGATGCCGAGGCCCTGCATGGCCGGCGCGGCCGCGTCGAGCGGTCCGAGCATGCCCGACGCCTGCAGTCGGATGTCGTCAAACGACGACCGCAGCGTGTCCATCGTCGTCAGCGAGTCGTTGGCGGCGTTGGCATACTCGTCGGTCATGGACGTGCCAGCCGCGGTTTCGTCCGCCAACGATGCCATCGCTTCCTCTCCGAGTCCCAGCTCGTCGACCAACTGCTCGACGTCGCCGTCGGCGGCTTCGACCGCCTGCCCGAAGTTCGAGCGGAGTTGTCGGCCGGTGAACCCACTCTCCTCGCCGAACTTACCGATGATTTCGGCGGTGTCGGCCGCAGACAGACCCATCTCCTCGATCTGCGAGAAGTCGAGTCGCTCGATGGTCGACGCGACGTCGGACATCTCAAGGCCGGTGTTTCGGACGGCGTTGGTGAACGCGTCGGTGTCTTCGGTGATCGCCGACAGATCACCATCGAGGGCTTTGACCGCCGGCGCGAGTTGCTGGCTGATCTCTGTTGCCGAGGAGCCGGTCGCGTCCGCGAGGTTGTCCGCGGCGAGTGCGACCTCGCGCATCTCCTCCTCGGTATCGACACCGATCTGTGCGAGTGCGTCCATGCTGCCGACCACGTCGTCGAGCGGGAACGTCGCGTCTGACATCGACGTCGCCAAGTCACGCGTCTCGTCGGCAGTGAGCCCCATCCCGACCGATGTGCGGCCGAGCGTCTCGTTCATCTCCTGGGTCTGGTCGAGCACCGACTGCATCGCCGTGCCCAGACCGGCCAAAGCTCCCCCCGCGGCAATCCCGGCGGGGTCGATGTCGAACAGCGACTCACTGGTCGCGTTGGTCGAGTCGACGAGGCTTTCGCTCGCGCCGACAGCGTCATCGACGCCGTTGACGTACTCGCCAGCGTCGAGAGCCATCAGCCCCTCCAATTCAAATTCGCTCATT
>PUOW01000293.1 GCA_003552185.1 Spirochaetaceae bacterium | reverse complement strand
TCTTCGCGGGCGATAGTATCGTCAACATAACTGCTCCTATGCGGTTCCTCTGCGGTGTTCGAAGTCTCGGCCGAGGCGGCAGCCCGCTTATAGCACGGAAACCGAGCGCGGTCAAACCTTCGGGGCGCGGGCGCGCGAGCAGGCGCGCGAGCGCGCGGGGCGCAGGCGCGCGTGAGCAGACGAGTCCGCGCGGGCGCGCTACAGCAGAACCTGCGCCACTACGTAGACGCCGGCGCCGATCGCGACGCCCGCGAAGACGCGTCCAAGTATCACCGGGGAGAGTCGGCGCTTCCAGACCGCGCCGAGCGCCATCCCGACCACGGCGCCGGCGGCGAACACCAGCACCAGGAGCGGCGAAGCTTCGGCGCCCGCGCCCAGATTCGCGATGAAGCCCGAGACCGAGATCAACGCGATCGCCACGAGCGAGGTAGCCAGCGCGTGCTCGATTCGCGCCGACCCGACCCAGACCAGGGCCGGCACCAGAAGAAACCCGCCGCCGACGCCGAAGATCCCGGACAGAACTCCGGTGAGCGCCCCGGCTCCACCGAGCTTGGCGATGCATGCCGGGCTCGGGCGCGGCCGCCCGTGGTCGTCGCGTGGACAAGCGTAGCGGCCCACCGGAAGCTCCCGCTCCTCGCTACCGCCGGCCATCCTGATCCCGACCGCCACCATGAGAAGCGCAAACAGGACCATCACGAGATCGTCCGGCATAAGGGCCCCGATGCGCGCCCCGAACGGGGCGGCGACGATGCCGCCGAGGCCGAGAATCGCCCCGGCTCGCCACAGTACCTGCCCGGAGCGCGCCTGCAACGCAGCCCCGAACAGCGAGGTGAGTCCTACCACCGCGAGCGAGATTGCGACCGCCGCCCGCAGCTCGAGTCCAAGCCCGTACACCAGCAGCGGAACCGCGAGAATAGAGCCTCCGCCACCGGTTAGTCCAAGCGAGAGTCCGACCGCCGAGCCGAACACGAGTGCGAGCGTGGTTTCCATAGCAAAGCCCTCCGTTACGCGACGTCGCGCACGAACTTATGGTCGCCGCTGCCGTCCACCAATACCGCGCGATACCCCTTCGACTCGAGAAACGAGCTGGTGAGCGCCGCACGACGTCCCGAGGCACAGTACACGTAGTATTGCTTATCCTTGGGAATGCTCGCGAGCCGCTCGGCGATGCGCGTGTACGGCGCGTTCAGGGCGTTCTCTACGTGGCCTTCGGCGTACTCGGAGCTTCCTCGTACATCGAGCATCTCAGCGTCGGCCGGGATGCTTGTCGGGTCAACGCCGTCGAACTCTACCACCGAGAGTTGCGTCATCTCGGCTCCGCCGGCTTTCAGTTCATCGAAGGTGATCCAGCCCGCCACGTTGTCGAACCCGATGCGATAGAGCTTCCGGACCGCCGGGTCGAGGTGCTGCTCCGACTCGAGCACAAGCACGATACTATTCTCGGCTTCGAGAAACGAGCCCGCCGCGTTGCTGAAAGACGATCCGTCCATCGGGGCGCAGATTGCGCCCGGCAGGTGCTCGGAGGCGAACGCGCGGCGATCCGAGCGCGCATCGAGAACAACGCCGTTGTCGTCACGCGTGTGCGCGATGACCGCATCCGCGGTGAGCTTCCGTGGCTGTGGGGGCCCGCCGGTCACCTGAATGCCGTCTCTATTCACGTGCTTCATTCTTTTGAAGTACAGCGGCGGCTCGGGCTGTCCCGAAAGGATCTCCTTCACGAAGCCTTCGGCGTTGGTCTCGGCAAGCTTGAGCGTGCCGTTGAACCGTCGCTCGTAGCCTACCGTGGAGCTCGGAATCGCGCCGAGCGCCTTCCCACAGGCGCTACCGGCTCCGTGCCCGGGAAGAACCTGCACGAACTCAGGCAGGTCGGAAACGCGCCCCGCGAGCGAGCCTTGTAGAGTTCGCGCCGAGGGCTCCATCGCCCCGGTGACTCCGGCCGCCGACTCGAGCAGATCGGGTCTTCCGACGTCGCCGACGAACAGAAAATCTCCGGTTGCGATCGCGACCGGCTCGTCGGCTCCCCCGCCGCGGTCTATGATTTTGTAGCTCAGATGCTCCGGGGTGTGCCCAGGCGAATGCACCGCCTCGATCTCGACCTTGCCGATCTCGATTGTATCGCCGTCCGAGAGATACCGAACCTTGGTGGAGGCGTCCGGCCAGGTGTAGGACCAGTCGTCCCCTCCGAGCGCCGAGAGATACAAGGTGACCTTGGGATCCTGAGCGAACTCGCGCGCGCCGCTTACGAAATCGGCATGAATGTGCGTCTCGGCTACCGCAACGATCTCGAGGTCGTTCTCGGCTGCGAGCTTGTAGTAGCGGTCGATGTCGCGCTCGGGATCGATCACCAATGCCTCACCGGTTTGTTGACAACCGATCATATACGCGGCCTGGGCCAACTCATCGTCATAAATCTGTCGTAGGAACATAGTTTCCTCCCGCTTGGTTTTGCAGAGCAGGCGGGCCCGCACTGCAACATTAATCTTTACTTATATAGTAATAAAATGTATATTGCGTGACAAGGGGTTGTTGCAGGTGTTTTCAACACGCCGCTTGCTGGCCCCTAAAACTGGTTATTGAGCGGGGTGCGGCGCCGGGAAGCGCTGGGATTTGCTGAGCCGGCGGCACCCGTGTAGAAGTAAGGAGGAAAGTCGAAATGATCGAGTTTTTGTCGCAGTCATGGCCCTGGTACGTCACCGGCCCGTTGCTTGGTTTGATGG
>PUOW01000102.1 GCA_003552185.1 Spirochaetaceae bacterium | reverse complement strand
TTCATGCCGCCGCACAACGGACATCGCTATCTCATTGAGTTTGCGCGTGGCTTCGCCGACCGCGTTACGGTGCTGGTCTGCACGCTCTCGCACGAGCCCATACCCGGTGCCCTGCGCTATCAGTGGATGCGCGAGCTCTTCCCGGAACTCAACGTGGTACATGTAACTGAGGAGATCCCGGAGGCGGGGCGCGCGAACCCGCGCGCACACGAGATCTGGGCGGCGTTCATCCGCCGCAGCGTACGCCGGCGGCTGCAGTACGTGTTCGCCTCGGAAGCCTACGGCGCCGAGCTCGCCGCCGAGCTCGGGGCACGCTTCATTCCGGTGGACCCGGCGCGTAGCAACTTCCCGATCTCGGCGACCGCGATCCGCGAGGCACCGAGCGAGCACTGGCGCTACATCCCCGGCCCGGTGCGCCCCTACTACCAGCAACGCGTCTGCCTGCTCGGCGGGTCGCCGGACACCCGGCGCGAACTCGCGGTGCGGCTCGCGGCCGAGTTCTCCACCCTCGCGGTTCCGGACATGCAAAGCATCCGCCACGAGCTGCTCAGCGGTGCAGCGTCCGGTCACGCCCGGCACACCGCCGGCGGCGTGCACACAACCGACGAGCTCCTGCAGTCGCAGCGCGCCGCCGAGGCGGCGCTCGCACGGCAGGCGGGCCCGGTGCTCGTCTGTGCTGCCGACGCCTTGGTAATTGCGCTTGAGCAGGACTCGGAGGCCGCGGCCGGTTCAGCTCCGGCCGATCTCTACATGGCGCTCCCGCCCGATCGCGACGCCGGCGGCTCGGGTGAACCTGCCGAGCACCCCTCGCGTGCACGGCTCATCGAGCTGCTTCGCGCGCGGGGCGCACAAATCGAGGTGCTCGATTCCTCGGCGCCCTCGGCCGCAATCACCCGCCTGCGGCGCTTCCTGCACGAACACTGCTGACGGTGCCGGCGGAGCTGACGGTATCAGTACCGCTGAAAGCACCAGCGCCGCTTGAGCAAAACGCGTAACCACACGCGTGACCTCAACCTGACTTGACGTGAGGACACGCGCGGGCGTAGGGTAAGTCTATGGCCGCTGTATTTTGGTCGCTTCTGGGGCTTGCTGCAATCCTGAGCGAGTTCGCAATTCCCGAGTTCGTAATGTTTTTCGTGGGCCTCGGGGCGCTGGCGACAGCCGCGCTCGTGGCGCTGGTTCCGCCGGTAGCCGGCAGCATTCCGCTGCAGCTACTGAGTTGGGTGGCGTTCTCGGCTCTTTCGATGGTAGCGCTCCGTCGCCGCTTCAAGAACGCGTTCGGCGGCACCATTTTCGACCGCAAACGCCGCGAAAGCTCGGTCACGGGTGCCCACGCAACCGTGGTGGAGGCGATCGCGCCCAACCAACCCGGGCGGGTGAGCTTTCAGGGCACAACCTGGCGGGCGCTCAGTTTCGACGAGAACCTGCCGGAAGGCGCGCAGGTTGAGATCATCAAACAACAAGGCATGAGCCTTATCGTCACCAGATCCATGCTCGGCGAACTCGAAGACGAGCTCTCCGAGCACGACTCCGAGGCATCACACGGGCCGGCCGAGGTCTTCGGCGAGGAGCCCGAGAGGGAGTGGGAATGAGCATTGTGGGAATGTATGCCGCGACCTTTGTCGTGGTGGCACTGTTCTTTACGGTCTTCTTCAAGCTTATCCGGATCGTGCCGGAACAGGAGGCCTGGGTGGTTGAGCAGTTCGGGAAGTATCGCCGCACGCTCGGCCCGGGTTTTCATCTCGTAGTTCCGGTGGTGCAGGTGGTTGCGTACAAGCACATCCTCAAAGAAGAGGTGATCGACGTGGCGCCGCAGGTCTGCATCACGCAGGACAACGTGCAGGTCTCGGTGGACGGCATTCTGTACCTACGCGTGCAGGACCCCGAACGCGCGAGCTACGGTATCGAGAACTACCGCTTTGCGACCGCGCAGCTCGCGCAGACCACGATGCGCAGCGAGATCGGCAAGATCGGGCTCGACAACACCTTCAGCGAGCGCGACCGCATCAACAACGCCGTGGTAAAAGCGATCGACGAAGCCTCCGAGCCCTGGGGCATCAAGGTCACGCGCTACGAGATTCGCGACATCACGCCGACGGACACCGTGCTCAAGGCGATGGAGCAGCAGGTACGCGCCGAGCGCGAACGGCGCGCCGAGATTCTTACCAGCGAAGGCGAGAAGGAAGCGCGCATCAACGTCAGCAAGGGCGAGCGCCAGGAAGCGATCAACCTCAGTAAAGGCGACAGAACCAGGGTCATCAACGAGTCCGACGGCAAGGCCGAGGCGATCACGATCGTTGCGCAGGCCACCGCCGACGGCGTGCGCGAGGTCGCCGAGGCGATCTCTCTCCCTCACGGTCAGGAGGCGGTGACGCTGCAGATCGCCGAGCAGTTTGTATCCCGTCTCGGGCAGATCATGAACAGCGCGCGCACCTCGGTTCTGCCGTACGACCTCGCCGGGCTCCGCTCGGTGGTTGAGGCGCTGCGCGGCGCGAAAACCGACCCCGGCGAGCTGCTCGGCACGGTTGCCGACAGGGGCTCAAGCGGGGCCGGCGCCGGGGCCGGGGGGCCATCCGGCGGCGACACCGGCGCGCGCGAGGCCGGCGACTCAGGGCACAGCCGCGCGCAGCGCGCTCGCGGCCGGCAGAGTTCGCAAAACCAGTCTGAAGGAGGCCGGGCATGATCGCGTTGGCACCTATCATTATTGTTTTCGGGCT
>PUOW01000038.1 GCA_003552185.1 Spirochaetaceae bacterium | reverse complement strand
TCTCGCCGCGAGGTATTAGCCTCGGCGCTCAAGTGGTCGGTGGCCTGATGTTCGGTGTCGGCTGGGCGGTGATTGGGTACTGTCCCGGCACGAGCATCGGAGCGTTGACCGAGGGGCGATTCCACGTCTTGATGCCGATTCTCGGTATGCTGATCGGCGCGATGCTGTATGCAGCGGCGTATCCGTTCTTTGAGCGCACCGTTATCTCGGTAGGCCAGATCGGCAATCCCTCGATTGCAACCGCCCTTGGGGTAAATCACTGGGTTGTGATCGCCGCGATGGTTATCGGCGTGCTCGCGTTGTTCCGTTTCTTTGAGCGCAAGAACCTGTAGAGATCTGGGGGCGCTCGGGTTCCGGGCGCCCTCGCGATAGAGCGGGGATATCGGGCGTACCAACCGGTGGCGCACCCGTTCGCACCGGAGCCCCGGAGCCCCGGAGCCCCGGCGGTTGGTTGCCCCGTATCCCCGCCTCACTTTCTTGCCGTTTGTGTCCTACCGTTCAGTCGAAGCACCCGTGCAACGTAACGCACTCATCCGGGAGCGCGCTGCGCGCCTCTATGAGGGCGTCGACCACGCTTGGGTCGGCAAGCGTGCTGGTGTCGCCAAGCTGATCCATCCGGCGTTCGGCGATCTTGCGCAAGATGCGTCGCATGATTTTACCCGAACGGGTCTTCGGAAGCCCTGCCGCGATCAGAATATGGTCCGGTGTGGCGAGCGGCCCGATTCGGTGGCGCACCTCTCCGCGTAACTCACCGACGAGTTCCACATCGGCTTCCCAACCGTCGGCGAGCACCACGTACGCGAAGATGCCCTGACCCTTGATCTCATGCGGAAACCCCACCACGGCGGCTTCGGCGCACGCGGGGTGGTTCACGAGCGCCGACTCCACCTCGGCCGTCCCAAGACGATGACCGCTGACGTTTATCACGTCGTCTACCCGGCCGGTGATCCAGTAGTAGCCGTCCTCGTCGCGCCGGCAGCCGTCGCCGGTGAAGTAGTAGCCTCGGTACGGGCTGAGGTAGGTCTTGAGAAAGCGGGGATGATCGTCGGCGATGGTACGAGCCATGGAGGGCCACGGGCGCTTGATCGCGAGAAGCCCGGACACCCCGTTCCCGACGACCTCGTTCCCGTGTTCGTCGAGCACCACGGGCTCAACACCGAAGAACGGGAGAGTTGCCGAACCGGGTTTAACCGGGGTCACGGCCGGAAGCGGGGTGATCATGATTCCACCGGTCTCGGTTTGCCACCAGGTATCGACGATCGCGCAGCGCTCCTCGCCCACAACCCGGTAGTACCACTCCCAGGTATCGGGATTAATCGGCTCGCCGACGGTGCCGAGGATGCGAAGGCTCGAGCGGTCGTGCTTCTTCACCCAGTCTTCGCCCTCGCGGGCAACTGCGCGCAAAGCGGTCGGTGCGGTATAGAACTGCGTGATTCCGTGTCGCTCCACCATATCCCAGTAGCGCCCCGGATTCGGATAAACCGGCGTCGACTCAAACATCACGGTGGTTGCCCCGTTAGCCAACGGGCCGTACACGACGTAGCTGTGGCCGGTTATCCATCCCACATCGGCTACGCAGGCGTACACGTCGTTCTCACGGTAGTCGAACACGTACTGATGCGTAAGCGCGGTGTAGAGCAGGTACCCGGCGGTGGTATGCGCAATGCCTTTGGGCTTTCCGGTACTGCCGGAGGTATACAGCAGAAATAGCGTATCCTCGGAGTCAACCGGTTCGGCCGGACAGTAGCCGCGCTGCAGTTCTACCGCCTCGTCGAGATCCACATCGCGCGGAGGAAAGAACGGCACCGTGGCGTGCGTTCGGCGGGTGACGAACACGTGCTCAACCGACGGACACGGCATCACCGCCTCGTCGACGGTGCGCTTCAGCGGAATGACCTTGCCGCCGCGTAGCCCCTGGTCCGCGGTGATGACCGCGCGAGCTTCGGCGTCCTGGATGCGGTCGCGCAATGCATCGGCACTGAAGCCGGCGAATACAACCGTGTGCACCGCTCCGATGCGCGCGCAGGCGAGCATCGCAATCGCAGCTTCCGGGATCATCGGTAGGTAGATCGCCACCCGGTCGCCTTTCCGGATTCCGTAGCGCAGCAGTACGTTCGCCATTCGGCAGACATCGCGGTGGAGTTCGCGGTAGGTGATGCGCCGCACGAGCGACGGATCGTCGCCCTCCCAGAGTATCGCGAGCTTGTCGCCACGGGACTCGAGGTGCCGATCGACGCAGTTATAGGCGGCGTTTAGGCGGCCTCCCAAAAACCACGCGATAGTCCCGGACTCAAAGTCGCTTTGCTGCACCGTGTGGAAATCCTGACTCCAAGACAAGTACCGGCGCGCCTGCTCGGCCCAAAAGGCCTCGGGCTCTTCAAGACTGCGCGCGTAGAGCCGTCTGTACTCATCGTGTGTTTCGAGATGTGCTCCTTCGCTCCAGGAAAACTGTGGTTGGTATGCGGATTTCTCAGCCATCGGAACCTCCTCGGCCGACAGGTAGGAATGATCCGGTCAGTATGAAATAGGTTAGCGAAATAATCAAGAAAAGATGCGGCGCCGGCTGTGGCCTGCGGGGACTCGGAGAAGATGTGCGGCTGTCTACTCTTCTTTCTTCAGCATATCGCGCAATCGCCGGCACAACACCTGAATCACCGCTTGCGCGATATCGGGGTGATCGACCATAACCGACTCGAATGCGTCTTTGTCGATTCTTAAGAGCGA
>PUOW01000035.1 GCA_003552185.1 Spirochaetaceae bacterium | reverse complement strand
GCTTACCCTCGAGATACCGCGCCGCCTCCCGCAGGTCGCTGATGCGCGCATTGGTACAGGAGCCGAGAAACGCGATATCGATCGGCTTGTCCTTCACGGTGTCGCCTTCTGTGAAGCCCATATGCTCGTAGGCCTTCTCGGCTACTTCACGGTGGTCGCGATCCACCTCGTTGATCCGCGGTGTGCGTTGCGTGACGCCGATTGCCTGTCCGGGGTTGATGCCCCAGGTAACCATCGGCTCGAGCTCATCGGCGTCGAGCTCAAAGACGTCGTCGTACTCGGCGTCTGCGGGGGATGCAATACTGTTCCAGTACTCTACGGCTTGCTCGAATGCGTCGTCTTTGGGTGCGTAGCGTCGCCCTTTCATGTAGTCGTAGGTGGTTTGGTCGGGGCTTACGTAACCGACTCGCGCGCCGCCTTCGATACTCATGTTGCAGATCGTCATGCGCTCTTCCATCGAGAGCGCGCGGATTGCCTCGCCGGCGTACTCGTAGGCATACCCGATTCCACCATGCACGCCGAGCGATGCAATAATCTTGAGGATGATGTCTTTGGCGTACACGCCCTGTTTGAGCGCGCCGCGCACATCAATCTTGCGAACCTTGGGGCGGCTGATAGCCATGCACTGCGTCGCGAGCACATCGCGAATCTGAGACGTGCCGATTCCGAACCCGATCGAGCCGAACGCCCCGTGGGTGGAGGTGTGCGAGTCGCCGCAGGCGATCGTCATGCCGGGTTGGGTGAGCCCGAGCTCCGGCCCAATGATGTGCACGATGCCCTGGTTGTCGGTATGTAACCCGAAAAACTCGATTCCGTGCTCGGCGGTGTTGCGTTCGATCGCCTGCATCATCTCCTCGGCGAGCGTGTCGGAGAACGGGCGCTCCTGCGAAGCGGTCGGGACTATGTGATCGACGGTTGCAAAGGTGCGGTCGGGATACAAGACCCGAAGCCCGCGCTCCTTGAGCATATCGAAGGCCTGCGGCGAGGTGACTTCGTGGATAAGGTGCAGCCCAATGAACAGCTGATCTTGGCCCGACTCGAGCCGCTTCACCTTATGCAGATCCCAAACCTTGTTAAATAGGTTTTCGGCCATGGTGTACTCCTCTCGATAGATGTTCGGGCGCTGCGGCCTACGAGGTCAACTGCTCGCCGCGCGCCATCAGTACCTTGCCGGTTCGCATGATCTCGAGCACGCCGTAGCGTTCAAAGACACGGTTGGCGCCGTCGAGCTTCTCAGACTCACCGGTGATCTGCAGTGTAATGCTATGCTCGCTGATATCCAATACCTCGCAGTTCAGCGAGTGCGCAAGCTGCAGTACATCCTTGCGTACGTCGGGCTCGCAGTTGAGCTTGATCAGCGCGAGTTCGCGTTGCAGAATGTTTTCGCCGGTGCGGTCCGAGGCGTGCACCACGTCTATGAGTTTGTTCAACTGTTTGAGGATTTGGTCGAGCACCTCTTTGTCGCCGGTTGCCACGATGTTCATGGTTGAAAACGCCGGGTCGTTCGACGGCGATACCACGAGACTATCGATGTTGTATCCGCGCCGAGCGAACACCAGCGCGATACGAATCAACACACCGGGCTTGTTCGCGACGAAGAGGCTGATGGTGTGCTTCTCTTCGGTTGCGGGCGCCGCATCGGTCTCCGGTGCTTTGGCGCTCGTCGGTATTACGGTTGTCCCGGTTCCGTTTCCGTTTCCGTTATTCGGCTTGATGTTCATGGTTTAGGTGCTCCCCACTGGTTTTTCGAGCTTGATCTTGCGGTCTTTCTCTTTGGGCGAGGGCTCGAGGATCATCTCTCCCATCGAGGCTCCGGCCGGGATCATCGGAAATACGTTGTCCTCTTTCTCGACCTCGACATCGATAATGCACGGCCCGTCGTTGTACTCGAGCGCCGCCGAGACCAGCCGACGGACATCCGCGCTGCGACGAATGCGGATTCCTTTGCATCCGTAGCTTTCACCGAGCTTCACGAAATCGGGGTTTCCTTCGAGATCCACGCCGGAGAGACGGTTCTCATAGAACAGGTTCTGCCACTGCCGGACCATCCCGAGGTAGGCGTTATTGATGATCACGATCTTGATCGGAAGCTTGTGTACCACCGCGGTAGAGAGCTCGGCCTGCGTCATCTGAAAGCCGCCGTCGCCCACGATCGTGATTACGGTAGCATCGGGGTTGCCGAACTGCGCCCCGATTGCCGAGGGGAACCCGAATCCCATGGTGCCCGCGCCGCCGGAAGAAAGCCAGCGGTAGCGTTCGTCGGTAAGGTAGTACTGCGCCGCCCACATCTGGTGCTGACCCACGTCGGTAGTAACGAACGCCTTGCCGTTGGACTGCTTGTAGAACTCGTCGATCACGTGTTGTGCCTTGAGCTTCCCGCTCTTTCGAAACTTCAGCGGATGCAGCTTCTTCCACTGGTCTATCTGCGCGAGCCATTCGGCGGTGTCGCCGCGCTCGGCGATGGCGGCGAGTTCCTCGACGATGTTCTTGGCATCTCCGTGTATGCAGCAATCCATCTTGAGCGTCTTGTGAAACTCGGCGGCGTCGATATCGATGTGAATCTTCTTGGCGTTTACGCAAAACTTTTTGGGGTTCCCGACGATGCGATCGTCCCAGCGCGAGCCGATCGAGACCACGAGATCGGCCGCGTCTACCGCTTTATTTGCGTAGGCGGTGCCGTGCATGCCGAGCATCCCGAGGCTCAAGGGGTGCGTTTCCGGGAAGCAGCCCTTGCCGAGCAATGTATTGGTAACCGGCACCTGCAGCTTCTCAGCCAGGTAGGTGATCGGTTTGGTTGCCCCGGAGATCACCGCGCCATGACCCACGAGGAGCACCGGCCTCCGAGCTTCCTGCAGCATGCGGGCGGCCTTCTCGATGTCTTGGCGTTCGCCGTCGAGCGGAACCGAGTATCCCGGTAGATGGAACTCTTCGTTGTAGTTGGGGTCGATCATCGCGCTCGAAACGTCTTTCGGTACGTCGATCAAGACCGGGCCCGGGCGGCCGGTTTGCGCGATATGAAACGCCTCTCGTACCACGCGCGGGATATCGGAGGGATCCTTCAAGAGATACGAGTGCTTCACAACCGGGTAGCTGATACCGGACACATCGGCTTCCTGGAACGCGTCGAGTCCAAGATTCCAGGTAGTCTGCTGCCCGCAGAATACCACCATCGGCACCGAGTCCATCTGTGCGGTGAGCAGCCCGGTAATGGTGTTGGTGGCGCCGGGGCCGGATGTTACGAGTACAACTCCGGGCCGCCCGGTGGAGCGCGCAAACCCGTCGGCCATGTGCGCTGCGCCCTGCTCGTGACGGGTAAGAATGAGTTTTACCGGTGAGTCGACGAGCGCATCGAAAATCGGAATTGCCGCTCCACCCGGCAGACCGAAAATATACTCAACGCCCTGCTGCTGGATCAGGTCTACGATCACCTCAGCGCCGGTCTTTTTTGTGTTTTCCATATACAAAGCCTCCCTTTGTGATGCTTCGACCGCGTATGATTGGGGTATAATAGTGATTGTGAGGTTGGTGGTCAATACAAGTAAGGAATAATTGGCCCTGTTTTGTTAAAAATTCTTGCTGGTTTTCATAAAAGGCCGTTAGTGTGCTGCAATTTACGAAATATTGGTTGCACTGAAACGAATCCGGTGGGAATTGCCGCCTAATGCTCGAAATATCGCTGCGCTGAAGCGTGATTAACCTGCGAAAAAAGAAAGGCTCCGGCAAAAGCCGCCTTTCGCCGAAGCCTTATGCACTCTTTCCGCAGAAATGCTACGGAAAATCTGCCTTTCGGTGTGTTTTTTGCCGAACGGCGAGTGAGTCTTACTCTACCGGCATTTCCTCGGGAGCCGGGGCTCCCTGACCCTGCATCTGTTGCATCTCATCGTCGTCGGCTTCGCGGATCGAGACAACCTCAACATCGAAGGTGAGATCTTCACCGGCGAGCGGATGGTTGAAATCGATCATCACGGTTTCGTCGTCGAACTCAATCACCGTGACGATCATCGGGCCTTGCGGCGACTGCCCCACGAGCTGCATGCCTTCTTCGAGCTCGATCTCGGGGTCTATCTCGGCGCGCGGAATGGGTTGCACCGCCTGTTCTTCGCGCGGTCCGTACGCGTCCTCGGCCGATACCTCGATCGTAGCGGTGTCGCCTTCAGCCATTCCTTCGAGGCCTTCCTCCAACCCGGGAATCAGCATTCCGACACCGAACACGAACTCAAGCGGCTCTTGACCTTCGGAACTATCGAACACGCTACCGTCGCTCAGGGTGCCCTCGTAATGGATCTCAACCACCTTGTTGGGCGCGATAACGATCTCAGGTTCTTCCGGCTCTTGAGAGCCTCCGGCGAAGCCTGGAGCTATGGTTACGGTCGCCATGAGGGCGATGAAAGCGCCCAAACCTAGTTTCTGCATGAAAAAACCTCCGTGTGTCAGAATGTAGACCTCCGTACGCCGTCTGTCAACGCGCGCGAAAACTGCCCACGAAAACTGCCCACACGCTGCGAGGCGGTGCTTTCTCGAAATCGCAATGTTTGGTATATTTCAGCGAGATAGCAAGAAAAGTGTAGGAGTCTATGAGTAAACGTGTCTGTGTAGTCGGCGGTGGGTTCGGCGGCTTGACGAGCGCTGCGTACTTGGCTCATGCCGGGTATCGTGTCACGCTGGTCGAGAAAAACAACGAGCTCGGCGGCCGCGCGAGGTCGTGGCGCTCGCACGGGTTCGTATTCGATATGGGCCCGTCGTGGTACTTGATGCCCGAGGTGTTTGAGGGGTTCTTTGCCGACCTCGGCCTGCGGCGCGAGGATTACTACGGTTTGCAGCAGCTCGACCCTGCGTACCGCGTGTTTTTCCAAAACGCCGATCCGGTTACCGTGACACCGCGGCTCGAGGAGACCGTGGAGTTGTTCGAACGGTTCGAGCCGGGCGGCGGGGCGCGGCTGCGCGAGTACTTGAAGGCCGCCGAGTACAAATACGATGTTGCGGTCGGCGAGTTTCTCTACCGCGAATATCGCAGTCTCTTTCAGTTCTTTAATCGCCGTCTGATGACCGAAGGGCTTAAGCTCAACGTGTTCTCGGATCTTGATCGGTTCGTCGGCAAATACTTCAAGGACGAGCGCGCGCGGCAGATCCTGCAGTACGCGATGGTGTTTCTTGGCACCAGTCCTGAGCAAGCGCCTGCATTGTACTCGATCATGTCGCATCTCGATCTTAACCAAGGGGTCTGGTTCCCGAAAGGCGGAATGGCCGCGATGGTAGCCGGGCTCGAGCGTGTGTTGCGCGAAAACGGGGTTGAGATACACCTCGGCGCCCCGGTGCGTGAGGTAGTGGTAAAGAACGGGAAGACCGCTGCGGTGCGCACCGACGAGGGCGAGATCGCGGCCGACGCGGTGGTTATGAATGCCGACTACGCGCACGCCGAGTTGGAGCTGCTCGCGCCCGAGCACCGTAGTTACTCCGAGCGCTATTGGCGCCGGCGAACGCTCGCTCCCACAATGCTGATTGTGTATCTCGGCTACAACCAGAAGCTCAACGGGGTTGCGCATCACAATCTGTATTTTTCGCAGCCCTGGAAGCCCCACTTCGACGCGATCTTCAAGCGCCCGGCTTGGCCCGAGCATCCCTCGTACTACGTCAGCTGCGCGTCGTTCGACGATCCTGAGGTAGCCGCGGAGGGCACCGAGAACGTATTTTTTCTCGTGCCGGTGTCACCGGCGCTGGAAGATACCGATGAACAGCGCGAGCGGCTGATCACGCAGGTTATGGATCATTTCGGGGAGCTTACCGGCAACGATATGCATCGCGATATACTCGTGAAGCGCATCTACTCGCACCGCGATTTCAAGGCCGATTACAACGCCTACAGCGGGACCTCGCTCGGGCTCGCGCATACGCTGTTTCAGACCGCGGTATTTCGACCGCAGATGCGCAGTCGCACGGTACAAGGCCTGTTCTATACCGGGCAGTATACGCATCCGGGAGTCGGTGTGCCGATGACCTTCATCGCGTCGAGAATCGCCCGGGATATCGTGACCCAGGAGCTTACATGAGCGTCTCGGCGTTACAGCGCCGTACATTCAAGCGCGGCAGCAAGACGTACTTCAACTCCAGCCTCTTTTTTCCGCGCGCCGTTCGCCAGGATGTATTCACGTTGTACGGGTTTGTGCGTATCGCCGACGATTTTGTCGACGCCGTGCCGCAACAACCCGAGGCGTTCTACCGGTTCAAGGCGCAGTACCAGGCCGCACGGCTCGGGCAGCCGAGCGGCAACGAGATAATCGACGCGTTCTGTGAGCTCGAGCGCCGCTGCGGCTTCAATCACAGCTGGACCGATGCGTTTCTGCACTCGATGGAGCTCGACCTTCACAAGACTACCTATTACGAGATCGAAGAGACGCTCGAGTATATCTATGGCTCCGCGGAGGTAATAGGGCTGTATATGGCGGCGCTGTTGAACCTCCCCCCGGAGGCACACGATTCCGCCCGGCTGCTCGGGCGCGCGATGCAGTACATCAACTTCATCCGAGATATCAATGAAGATAACTCGTTCGGTCGTTGCTACCTTCCGATAAACGAGACCACGCTCGTCGATCTCGAGTACGGTACGGTGGTGGAGGACGCCCCGGAGTTCATGCGGTTCATCAACACGCAGATCGAGCGCTATTACGCATGGCAATCCGAGGCCGAGCTCGGGTACCGCTTTCTGCCCCGTCGCTCCTTAATCCCGATCAAAACCGCCTCGGATATGTATCTCTGGACCGGGAAACAGATAGAGCGCAACCCGTTCATCGTGTACGAACGCAAAGTTAAGCCGTCAAGATTCCGGATCATCCGAACCGGGATTTTGAACTCGCTGCTTCCAACCGCCCGGCTCCAACCGAGCCGGTTAGCTGATCAATAACCGCCGAATCACTAAGGGGATTGCATGATACAAGACTACGTCGCTACACAGCGGGAGGGCATTCGCGAGGAACTGAGACAGTATCTCAGACAGAGCGCCGGCGAGTTGAGCGAGGTCAACGAGTTCGGGCCCGAGGTCGCGCAGTTGCTCGAGGAGTTCACCGAAGGCGGCAAGATGGTGCGCGGCGCGCTCGTGGTGTTTGCGGCCGAGCTGTGCGGCGCTACGCCGGACCGGAATCATCTGCGGGCGGCCGCCGCGCTCGAGTTGGTACAGTCGTTTCTGCTGATTCACGACGACATCATGGACCGCGACACCACGCGGCGCGGAAAATCGTCGGTGTATTACGGGTACGTCGAGCGTGCCCGCCGGCGGGGTATCTCCGACTCGGAGCATTACGGTGCCTCGATCGGGATCTGCGTCGGCGATGTCGCGATGTTGCTCGCGGTGGAGCTGCTCGCGCAGCTCGAACTGAACTCCGATCTGCGGGTGCGCCTCGTCGGCATGCTGTCGCACGAGATCGCTCAGGTGGGCCTGGCGCAGATGAAGGACGTGGACCACGGAGTCGCCGAAGACGCCATTACCGCCGAGGATGTGCTACGGCTGTATCGCTACAAGACCGGGCGCTATACCTTCGCGCTGCCGCTTATGACCGGCGCAATCATCGCCGGACGTGAGTCGCAGATGGTAGAGGAGCTGGGCAAACTGGGCGAGGAGCTCGGTGTGATCTTCCAGATCAAGGACGATCAGCTCGGCCTGTTCGGATCCGTCGACACGATCGGTAAGCCGGTAGGGTCGGATATCAAGGCCGACAAAAAGACCTTGTTTCGGTTATACCTCTTTGAGAACGCCTCGGACGAGGACCGGCGGCGGCTGTCTCAGGTGTTCGGCTCATCGGAGGTCTCGGAAGCCGATCTCGAGTTCGTTCATGACTGCCTCAAGCGCTATCGGGTGCCGGAGCGTGTCGAGGACGATCTCGCGCAGCTGAAGCAGCGATGCGAACAGATGATCGCGGAGCTGCCGGGGGTCACTCGCAAAGCACGCGAGCGGCTGAGCGCACTTCTCGAGTACAACCTCACACGCGATCGATGAAATAGCGGTGTACCGCGGTTGCTTCGGTAAGCTCGGGGTGAAAGGACGCGGCAAGAATGCGGTCTTGCCGCACCAACACCGGCGCTCCCTCAAACTCGGCGAGAACCTGCACCGCGGGGGCGGTGCTGCGTACAACCGGGGCGCGGATAAACACCGCCGGAACCGAGCCGTTCTCGAGCTCGGGCGCCTCGAGCTCGGCCTCGAAGCTCTCGATCTGCCGCCCGTAGGCGTTGCGCTCGAGTTCGATCGCGAGCCCTCCAATGTACGGGGTTCGAGAGGCGTGGTGCCGGCCGGCGCCGCCTTGAACCGTGGGGTGCTGCGCCGGGGTGCCCGGCACGAGCTTGTCGGCGAGTAAGATCATACCGGCGCAGGTTCCGAACACCGGCATTCCTTCCTGCATCCGACGGCGTACGGCCGCTATGAGGCCGGCGCGTTCCATCAGCATTCCGATAGTGGTACTCTCACCTCCGGGGATGACGAGGCGCTCAACCTCGGCGAGTGCGGCGGGCGTGCGTACCTCCAGCGGCTGCACGCCGAGCGCTCGAAGCGCATCGGCGTGACGCTGAACCGCTCCCTGGAACGCAATAATCCCGACGCGCTTCATTGCTCTGCCTTGCTCCGGTTCTGCTTTGCTCCGCTTCCGGCCGCCCGGGGCCTACCAGCCGCGTCCCGCGATCTTGGCGTCTTCGGCGATCGATCCGGTTGCGATGCCGCTCATCGAGTCGCCGAGGTTGCGCGATATCTCGACCAACTGAGCCGGGTCTTGGTAATGTGCCACCGCATCCACGATGGCGCGCGCACGCTTGACCGGATCGCCCGATTTGAACACGCCCGAGCCGACGAAGACCGCCTCGGCACCGAGCTGCATCATCAGGGCCGCATCCGCGGGAGTGGCCACGCCTCCGGCCGAGAAGTTCGGCACCGGCAGCTTTCCGGTAAGCGACACCTCCACCACGAGGTCGTACGGGGCGCCCATGTTCTTTGCCTCGCTCATGAGCTCCTCGCTCGGCAGGTTGGTAAGCCTGCGGATTGCGTCACGAACGGTGCGCAGGTGGCGAACCGCCTCAACGATATCTCCGGTGCCGGCCTCGCCCTTGGTGCGCACCAGCGCCGCGCCTTCGCCGATACGTCGCAGCGCCTCGCCGAGATCGCGGCAGCCGCACACGAACGGCGCTCGAAAGTTATGCTTATCGACATGGAAGCAGTCGTCGGCCGGAGTCAGCACCTCGCTTTCGTCGATGAAGTCTACTCCCAGTGCTTCGAGTATTTGCGCTTCCACAAAGTGCCCGATTCTGCACTTGGCCATCACCGGTATCGAGACCGCGTTCTGAATTTCGGCGATCATGCCGGGGTCGGACATGCGCGCCACGCCGCCCTGCGCGCGAATATCGGCCGGTACGCGTTCGAGAGCCATTACCGCTTGCGCGCCGGCATCGGCGGCTATCTTTGCTTCTTCCACGGTGGTGACGTCCATAATCACCCCGCCTTTGAGCATTTCGGCAAGGCCGAGCTTTGTCTTCCAGGTTGCTTTTTGTCGTTCCGACCAGAGTGTTTCGTTCATTGTAGTGTTCCTGCTTTGTGAGCGTGTGTGGTTGTTCAGCAAGCTACTCATGATCGTACTCCGTAGTCAAGCGGGCGGGTGTGTGCTACCCTACCGCTATGGGGCTCAAGGACCGTGTGCAGGAACTATACGAGCGCGTAGAAGCGGCCGCGGCGCGCTGCGGTCGAAGCGCCGACGAGATAGCGGTGGTTGCGGTCAGCAAGACCGTGTCGGCGGAAGGCGTACGGGAGGCCTACGACTGCGGCGTGCGGGTGTTCGGCGAGAGCCGCGTGCAGGAAGCGGTAGAGAAGGCGCCCGCGTTGCCTGAGGACATCGAGTGGCATTTTATCGGGCACCTTCAGAGCAACAAGGTGAAGTTTCTCCCGCAGTTCACCGACTGGGTTCAGTCGGTGGATCGGGTCGAGATCGCCGAGAAGCTCGCGCGGCGCTACCACGATCTCGGGCGTAGCGTGCAGATTCTGCTCGAGCTCAACACCTCGGGAGAAGACTCCAAGCATGGTTTCGGCTCGGCTCAGGAAGCGCTCGATGCCGCCTCGCAGATCGCCGCGCTCGAGGGCGTTACGCTTAGAGGCGCCATGACGATCGGCCCCTTTACCGACGATGAAAGCGAGATCCGTGCGGCTTTCGCGGTCCTTAGACGATTCTTCGAAGACCTCCAAGCGCAGCTTCCGGGCTCCCGGCTCGACACGCTCTCGATGGGCATGAGCAACGATTTCGAGTACGCGATAGAGGAGGGTGCCACCATGATTCGCCCAGGCTCGGTTCTGTTCGGATCTCGAACCACAAGGTAGCGCGCGGGTGATGATCAAGCGGGGCGCGGCACGGGTGATCGCGGCAATGCTCCTCGGCGTGTTCTGCACGGCTCAGCCGGCCGCGGCGCAAAGCACGGTGGTCCAACGCGCGGAAACCCAACCCACGGCGGCCCAACCCACGGCGGCCCAACCCACGGCGGCCCAACCCACGGGCGCCCGAAACCCGGCTGTGCAAGCAGTCGTGGGCTCCACCGGCCGGCACGACGGCGCCGCCGACGAGCCCGGCCCCGCCGGCCCGGTAGCGGCGGCGCTTCGGCGCTACGAACTCGGTGAGGATGGGTCGCTGCGGTACCGTTTGCTCAGCGATCCGGAGCCGTACCGGCCGGAAGAGTTTCCCCAGTTCGCGTTGTCGCTCCGCCGCTTCCAGATCGTCACGATCGGTGTATTTCCGTTCGCGCTGTTGTTCAGTGGGCTCGGGTATGAGCTCGGCCGGTTCGGCTACTATAGCCTGCGCGCGGGCGAGCCCGACGGGCGCTACACGCCTCGGTTGTTTGGGTTTGGCGCGGGCGCCGAGGAGCCGTTGAGCAACCGCGAGCGCATCGGGGTTGTGACCGCGGCGGTGAGTCTCTCGGTGTTCGTAGGCGTGCTCGACTACCTTCTCGGGCGCCGCGAGCGAGCCGCCGAACCGGACGATACATGGTAGCCGAGCGATACATGCCGCATCGAGGCACTGCACCTCACGTGATAGAGTTTCAAATCGACGATCCTCGCTGGGACGGCGAGCGTCTGGATCGGGTCCTTGCCGAGCACACCGGGTTGCCGCGAAACCGCTTCAAGGCGCAGGGCGCAACGCTGTGCTGCGACGGCCGGCGGTGCAAGCTCTCGCGTCGCGTGCAGCTCGGATCTTGGGTTTCGGTTGAGCTGCCGGAGCCGGAACCGTCGGAGCTCATACCGGAGGAGATCGAGCTACAGATCCTGTACGAGAACGAGCGGGTGCTCGTGATAGACAAACCGGCCGGCTTGGTGGTTCACCCCGGTGCCGGTAACCCGAGCGGTACGCTCGCGAACGCGCTCGCACACCATCTCGGTTCGGCCGCCGACCGCTTCGAGACGCCGGGCCGTCCCGGCATCGTGCATCGCCTCGACAAAGAGACCTCGGGAGTGCTGGTTGCGGCGAAGGACCCCGCCGCGCTCGAGGCCTTACAGAAGCAGTTTCGCAACCGAAGCGTAGAGAAGCAGTACCTCGCGCTCACCGCGCGCCCTCCGCAGCCCGAACGCGGTGAGGTGCACGGGTGCATCACGCGAGACCCCGTTCACCGCAAGCGTTTCGTGTACCACGCTGAGCGCGGCCGGGCCGCTCACACGAGCTATCGCACGCTACGCAGGTACGGCCCGGAAGGAATGAGTCTCGTTGCGCTGTGGCCGAGAACCGGGCGAACCCATCAGCTGCGCGTGCACCTCCAGCACCTGCGGGCTCCCATTATCGGCGACGCCTTATACGGCGGACCGCGCAGCGGCGAGGGCATGATGCTTCATGCGTTCTCGTTATCGATCGTGCTGCCGGATGAAACGCGGCGGCGCCGGTTCCGAGCTCGGTTGCCGCAGCGTATGCGCGATCTCATTCACGCCGCGCGCACCACTCCGGATCGTCGGGATTCTTGAGCTCGCTGTTGAACCGCCGCTCGGCTCCGAGCGTTGAGGGCGGTCCGGTCATCGGGAGTATCTCTGTGGTGTCGGCAAACGACGCGGTGGCCTCGCGCAGCGCCGCCGCGATCAAGAGGCGCTCGACCTCGGGATGGCCCTCTCCGACGAGGCCCGCCGAGAGCATTGTGCCGGTAAACAGCAGGTTTCCGATGCGATACAGCAGGCTAAAGCGCGAGTACTGCTCGAGGGGAACAACCTGGAGCTCGATCCCCGCGAGATTGAGGTACTGCGTGCGCTCGAAACTATGGCTCGCGAACGAGAGAATCCGCGGATAACCGCTGTAGACTTCGGCGTCGTATACGCGCTTGAGGCTTCGTACTCCTTCGACGGTACGACTATTGGGGCTTGTCAGCAGAACCGCGCGCACATAATAGCGATTGTTCTCGATCATCTCGAGCAGCGGGACATCCAGCCCGAGCGGGTCGATCAGCAGCGCGTCGCCGGGCCCGTCGGGGCCTACGAGGTAACTGTGGGCGTAATCTACGCGCGAGTTATGGATAAAAACCTTCATGCGTCCGAAACTCCCCGGAGACCTCCGCGGGACGCTCGAAGCGTGCATCCTCGGAGTTCGAGAG
>PUOW01000290.1 GCA_003552185.1 Spirochaetaceae bacterium | reverse complement strand
GGCCGTCGGCGCGAATACCGATGCAGGTTGAGGAGCGCTATCTGCTCGGAAAGCGCGGCGACGCCGAGTCGTGCGAGGACGCGATCGTGGTGAACGACTGCTTCGCCGCGGTGCTCGACGGAACCACGAGCCAGGTGTCGGGCCCCGACGGCGAGGTGAGCCCCGGGCGCAAGGCGGTGAACCGTATCGCCGAGGCCTTCGAGACCATGCCGGGCGATCTGGACGCGTTCGCGTGCTTCGCGCGGCTGAACGCCGCGGTGGCCGAGATCTATCGCGAGGAGGGCACCTACGAGCAGGCAGGTAAGAACCCCGAGCACCGCAGCAGCGCCGCCGCGATCGTGTATTCGCGGGCGCGCTCGGAGCTCTGGATGATCGGCGACTGCCAGGCGCTGGTGGACGACCGCAAGATCACCGCGTGGAAGGATGCCGACGAACTGCTATCGGAGGTGCGCTCGATGTACCTCGAGTCGGAGCTGTTGCGCGGCAAAACCATCGGGGAGCTGCGGCACGACGATACCGGCCGCGGCTACATCCGCGAGCTTCTTGTGCGGCAGAAACTGTTTCAAAACCTCAATCGCGACCTGCCGTACGCCTTTTACGTGCTCGACGGCTTTCTCGAGGATCCGGAGGCGGCGGTGGAGGTACATCCCGTACCGGCGGACTGTCGGCGGCTGGTGCTCGCGAGCGACGGCTACCCGGTGCTCGAGCCCACACTCGAGGCCTCCGAGCGCGCGCTCGCCGAGATCATCGAGCGCGACCCGCTGTGCTTCAGAAGCTTCAAATCAACCAAAGGCGTGTACGGCGGCAACATCTCGTTCGACGACCGTGCGTACCTCAGCCTGCGCCTGGGGTAGGCGCGCGGTGCGCGCCCCGCCACGCAGGGCACAACCGAGGAGGACAGCAGCATGAGCAACGAAAAGCCGGTAAGCACTCAGTACCGAGAGAAAATTGCGGAACACCTACAACGCATCGAGACCGAGGAACTGAACGCAATCAGACGCGCAGCCGAGATCCTCGCCGACCAGATACAGGCAGATCGCCTGGTTCATGTCTACGGTCCGGGCGGGCACTCGAACCTCGCTTCGCAGGAAGTGTTTTTTCGCGCGGGAGGCCTGATGCACTTCAGCGCGATCCTCGACGAAGGCACTCTGCTCAACAACGGCGCGCTACGCTCAATGGCGATTGAGCGGACTCCGGGCTACGGGCGCGTCGTAATCGAGAACGCGGGCCTCGGGGAGGACGATGTACTGATCATCGTGAACGCCTACGGTATCAACGCCGCCACGATAGACGCCGCAATAACCGCCAAGGAGCGCGGAGTCACCCTCATCGGGATTAGCTCGGTCAAGCACGCGAGCGAGACCGCTCCCGATCATCCCGCCCGCCATCCCACCAAGCACAACCTGCACGACCTCGTAGATCTCGCGATCGACAGCAAACTCGAGATCGGCGATGCCGTAATTTCGATCGATGGCGTCGAACAGAAGGTCGCCGCGATCTCGAGCTTCGCGAACGCCTACATCCTGAACTGTATCGCGGCCGAGACGGTTATTCTGCTCAAGAACCGTGGCGTGACCCCGCCGATCTGGCGGAGCGGCAACGCCCCGGGCGGTGACGACTGGAACAAGCAGTTCATCGCGAACTTCAAAAGCCGCGTCCCGAAACTGTGAGGCGCCGGCATAACGAGCAGCCGAGCGCCGGGCACGGCTCGAGCGTAGACCAGGCATCGAGCGCCTACCGGAGGCATCCCCAGCGCGGAGCGCTCCTGGCCGGGTTCGCCGCCGAGCCGTTCAGTGATTGGTCGGGCTACCTCTTGCCCGGACACGCCGCGCGTAACCGCCCCGCCGACGGGGCGCTCGCCACTCTGTGGGTGCGCGCGGCCGTTTTTCGCCGCAACGCCCGCACCGTGGTGCTGATCCTTGCCGAGGTTCTTGCCATAGACCGCGAACTCGAGCGCGAGATTGTGGCGGCGGTAACCGAAACCGCGGAGGTCGTTGCCCCGCCCGAGGTCGTTGCTCCCGCGGGGCGCTTGACGGCGGGAACCGAGGCGTCGGTAGCAGAGGGCCTCGAGGTGATCGTCTGCGCGACGCACACGCACACCGGGCCGCCGGTATTCGCGCTCGGTGAGGTCGAGGCGGTGGCGCCCGCACGGGCTGAGCTTACGAGGCTCGCGGCACGTGCAGCCGAGCGCGCGCTGACGAACGCGTCCCCGGTGAGTAGCATTGCGCTGCGCCGCGCCACAAATCCTTATGCCGTGAACCGCAGGCTCGAGACAGCGCAAGGCGTGCAGATGGCCCCGAATCCTACCGGTACAGTGGATGCCGGTGTGGCGGTCCTCTCGTTCTACGGCGCGGTTCCGGCGGAGGCTCCGGCAGAGGCCCCCGCAGAGAGTGAAACCAACGGCGCATCCTCCGGCTGTGAAGCGCCCCTCGGGCAGCTCGCGGTGCTTCCGATGCACCCTACGGTGCTCTCACCCACAATCGCGAAACTCTCAAGCGACGTCGCCGGTGTGCTCAGCGACGCCTTGGAGACGGCCGGGGGTGCGCCGAGCTTGGTGCTGCAGGGCGCCTCCGGGAACGTGCGGCCGAACCTGGTGGATGCGGAAGGCGCGTTCCGGGGTGGTGAGGTGCGGGAGCTCGAGGCGATGGGGCGCGACTTGGCCGGCCGGATACTGCACGCTGAAGCGCTCGAGGTAGCGGCAGGGTCGAGCATCGGCCTCGGCTGCGCGGAGGC